>NZ_RAWA01000019.1 GCF_003611675.1 Corallococcus sp. CA053C | reverse complement strand
GCCCGCCTCCCCCTGGTGGGTCGAGCGCGCCGAAGCCCTTCTCGTTCCGGGCGACCTGCTGACGTTGGGCCTGGGCGCGCAGTGGGAGCTCTTCGAGCGGTTCGCCTTCGTGCAGGAGAACGTGGAGCCGGAGCTGCTCCTGCTGGATGTGCGGGGGCGTCCAGAACTCGCGGCGCTGTGGGCGGCACTGGTGGCGCGAGCGCTCTGCGTGACCCAGGCGCTGGATGCCTCCGGAGCGGACGTCGCCGAGCAGCTTCGAACGGGAGCGCTCTCACCGGCGCACTTCCGGGAGCGGTGGGAAGGGCTGGGCTTCACCGAGGCCACGGGCCGCGCGAGCACGGCGGCGGATGACTGGCTGGAGGGACTGCTGCGCATCTCCCGCATCACCACCGGCCAGGACCGCCCCCCGTTCGGTCAGGTGAACATGGCCTCGCGGGCCCAGCGCATCTCCGACTTCCTGTCCGTCACGAGTCCCGGGCTGCGCGACACGGTCTACGACCTGGGCTGTGGCAACGGGAAGTTCGCCATCACCGTGGCCGCGAGCTCCGCCGCCCGGGTCAAGGGCGTGGAGTTCGGTCAGACGTATGTCGAATCCGCGCGCCGCAATGGTGAGCGTTTCGCGCTGCCGAACCTGGAGTTCATCCACGCGGATGTCCGCGACGTGGACCTGTCGGACGGCACCGCGTTCTATCTGTACTTCCCCTTCTGGGGAGAGGTGGCGCACGCGGTGGCGCGGACGCTCGGGGACGTCGCGCGGGCCCGGGACATCACCGTGTACGCGTCCGGCCCCCGGCTCGACTACGGCGAGCACTTCCTGGAGCAGGTGTCGCAGGGGGCGCTGTGTCTGGCGCCGCAGCGCGTGGACTTCGCCGACGTGATGGTCCTGCGCAGCGCTGCCTTCGCGTGAGCACTCCGCCCCGGGCCCATGACCCGGGGCGGCTGGACTGACACCGTGAGAGGGGTTGGGCTCAGGGCGTATACAGTTCCGCCGACGCCGCGTCCTCGTCGCCGATGGTGGGCCCCACGACGAGCACCCTGCCATCCAGCAGCCGCGTCGCGGTGATTCTGTCGCGAGCGACGACGTTCAGGCTGCCGGTAGGGCTCCAGGTGTCCGAGGCCGGATCGTACAACTCCGCCTCCGCTCCAAACGCATCCACGGAGAGCACCTTGCCGCTGAGCAGCAGCGTCGCCGCGTCGCTGGAGTGCTGGGGCGGGGAGCCGGTCGCGCTCCAGGCGCCCGAGGCCGGGTCGTACAACTCGGACGCCCCACCCCCCACGACGAGCACCTTGCCGTTGGGCAGCAGCGTCGCCGGGCCGATGAGGGGCTCGAGCATGGAGCCGGTCACGCTCCAGGTGCCCGAGGCCGGGTCGTACACCTCCGCCGTCTTGAGGGGGGTCCCGTTGGTGTAATAGCCCCCCGCGCCGAGGACCTTGCCGTTGGCCAACAACGTCGCCGTCGCCAGCCTGCCGAGGGGTTGGGGCAGGGAGCCAGTAGGGCTCCAGGTGCCCGAGACCGGGTCATACAACTCCGCGGTCAGGAGGCCCTCACTGGTGCCGTTGTCGCCCCCCACGACGAGCACCTTGCCGTTGGGCAGCAGCGTCGCCGTATGCCACATGCGGGCTTCCGCCATGGAGCCGGTAGGGGTCCAGGTGCCCGAGGCCGGGTCATACAACTCCGCCGTCGCGATGAAGCCTTCGTAGAATCCGCCCGCGACGAGCACCTTGCCATCGGGCAGCAGCGTCGTCGTGGGCAGAACGCGAACTTCGACCATGGGGCGGGTGAAGCTCCAGGTGTTCGAGCCCGGGTCGTACACCTCCGCCGCGCGGGCGGTGTCCAGGCTTCCCCCCACGACAAGGACCTTGCCGCCAGGGAGCCGCACGGCGGTGTGGGCCCTGCGGGTTTCCCCCCCCATGGGGCCTGTCATCGTCCAGCTCCCCGAGGGGCCACAGGCCGGCAGCCCCGTCACCTCGAAGCTCCGGGTCGCCGTGAGGGAGAAGGCGTTGGTGACGGTGACGGTGACGGTCGGGGGTGTGCCGGCGCTGACACACGCGGGGGCTGCCCAGGTGATGCGGCTGTGGAGGGCGTCGTGGCTCTCCTGGCCCAGCGAGCCTGTCGTGGCCGCCCAGGAGAAGGAGAGGGCAGCGCCTTGCGGATCGCCGGCAGCCACTTCGTAGGTGAGCACCTGGCCCGGGGACGCGGAGTCCGAGGAGCGGTAGCTGCGAATGATGACGGGCGGGAACTGGGGAGAAGGAGGCGTGTCGCGGATGCACAGGGCGACGGTGCCGGTGTTCAGCCCGCCATGTCCGTCCGAAACCGAGACCGTCAGGCGGCAGTTGTTGCAGGAGCCGGCAGGCAGCAGTGAGGGGGTGAACCGGGCAGACCTGGAGGAGGCGCCGGTCCAGGAACCGGCGCAGGAGGCGCTCCAGGCGTAGGAGAGCCTGTCGCCATCCGGGTCGGAGGCGGAGACGGAGACGGCGGTCGTCTGCCCGACGCTCAACTGCGTGGGAGAGGCCGTGACAGAGGCCACCTGAGGTGAGCTGTTGAAGGAGATGGAGAGCCAGGCCTCTCCCTCTGCGCCACCCTGGGTGACGTTGACGGCCAGGGCGATGCTGGAGGACAGGCCACGTGAGTCCATCACGGTGAGCGTGAGGGTCTGGATGCCCGTGGAGGCAGGCGCCGTCCACGAGGTGGAGGCATTGGAGGGCGAGGAGAAGGAGCCTGCCCTGGCGCTCCAGGCGTAGGAGAGCGTGTCGCCCGGGTTGGGATCATGGGCCGAGGCCACCAGGGAGAGGGAACCCCGGACGGGCACGGTGGTGGAGGAGGCCACCAGGGTGTCGATGAGCGGGGCCTCATTGCCGAAGGGAGGCGGAGGATTGACTTGCTGGAGGGTGATGGCGACGAGGCTCGTCTGGTTTTCAGAGATGGTGACGCGGGAAGCGGAGCCCTCGAAGAGCACGCTGCCCGAAGCGTCGAAGGCCTGGGCCCGGAAGGAGCGGTTGGCGCCAGCGGGGATGTTGCCAATGATGCCGCCCCAGACGCCGTCGGTGGGTGCCAGGTCCACCGTCACGGAGGGAATGTCCGAGGCGCTGGAGGTGACGGAGACGCGGGAGAGATTGGAAGCGAGGGCCTGCGGCACGGAGACAGCGAACCGGGCCGAGCCGGCGCTGGAGGAAGAGTCCGAGCAGCCCGCCAGCAGCGCCACCGCGAGCGCCACTGTCCACCAGGTGAATGCCTTTTTCATGTCCCCCCCTTGTGACAAGAATTCGCCGCAATGGAGCAGGGCGGAGGTTGCTGTCGCTATCGCACCAGGCGGCCTGTGCGCAGTCTCATTCCGTGCGCTCTGCCACAGGGACGGTGGGCGGCGCTTCTTCCGAACAGCCTGCCCCCGCTAATCGCAGTTGTGGGTGTTGTCCTCGATGATCCGCTCGCTCAGCCGGGGCTTCAGCGTGTCACCGTCGATGCGGTACTTCACCTCGATCTCGGAGATGTTCGGGCCGGCCGTGCAGCCGGGCCCGACGGTGCGATACGTCACCGTCGGCCCCGCTCCGTCCAGGGTGGGCGCGAACGCGTCCTCGCCGAGGAGGCCGCTGCGCTCGTCCGAGCCGAGGAGCCGCCCGTCGGGGGCACGCAGCATCACGCGCAGGGCCTGCCGTGTCTGCCACGGCTCATGCTTCGGCAGGGTCTCCAGCAGCACGGCCGTCAGGGTGCCCTCCTTCTTCTTCCACGACTTCGACTGGACGACACGCCACTCGGGGCCGAGCTGGGGGCACGCCAGGGGCTCCGCCCACGTCACGTCGCGCGCGTACGCGGCGGGCTCGAAGGCCTTGAGCGTCTCCAGCACCTTCGGCCCCGCGGTCGGCTCACAGGCTCCGAGCACCACCACCACGAAGCCCGGCTTGAGCCCCGGCACGGCGGCGCTCTGGAGGATGCGCGGGTAGCCCTCCGCCACCTTCAGCGTCCCCTCCCATTCCTTCTTCTTCGCGCGCTCCTGCCACCGGCCCAGGGCCGCCTCGGCCTCGGCCGTGTCCTTGCCTCCGCCCCAGATGAGGAGCTGGGCCGGCCGGGGTTCCGCCCGCGCCACGCCGGTCCACGCCAGGACGGCAGCCACCACCACGAATCCGCTCGCCTTCATGAATCCCCCCTTGAGGGTTTGACCCGACGGCGCGGAATCCTACGCTGCCCTGCCCACGCGCCCGGGTCCGGGTTGGGGGCCCCCTGGAGACTGGAGACGCCATGAAGAAGCTGCGCTGCGCCATCCTTGACGACTACCAGGACATCGCGACGAGGATCGCCGACTGGACCCCCCTGCGCGAGCAGGTCGAGGTGGTGGTGTTCCGCGAGCATCTCTCTCAACCGGAGGCGCTGGTCGCCGCGGTCGCGGATTGCGAGGTGATCGTGGTCATGCGCGAGCGCACCCCTTTCCCGAAGGCACTGCTGGCGAGGCTGCCACGGTTGAAGCTGCTGGTGACGACGGGGATGCGGAACGCGGCCATCGACGTCGCCGCGGCCGTCGCGCAGGGCGTGACGGTGTGCGGAACGGCGAGCTCCTCCGAGCCCCCCGCGGAGTTGACCTGGGCGCTCCTGCTGGCGCTCGCCCGCGACGTGGTGGGCGAGAACGCCGCGTTTCGTCGCTCCGGGCCCTGGCAGAGCTCCGTGGGGTTCGACCTCCAGGGCAAGCGGCTGGGGCTGCTCGGGCTCGGGAAGATTGGCGGCAAGGTCGCGAAGGTGGGGGTCGCGTTCGGAATGGACGTGGTTGCCTGGAGCCCGAACCTCACCGACGCGCGGGCCTCCGAGGTGGGGGTGACCCGCGCCACGTCGAAGGAGGCCCTCCTGGAGACGAGCGACTTCGTCTCCATCCACCTCGTTCTCGGGGAGCGCTCGCGCGGTTTGATGGGCCGTGCCGAGTTCGAGCGGATGAAGCCGACAGCCTTCCTGATCAACACCTCGCGCGCCCAGATTGTCGACACGGCCGCGCTCGTCGAAGCACTGAAGCGAGGCACCATCGCGGGCGCGGCGGTGGATGTCTTCGAGGTCGAGCCGGTGCCGGAGGGGGACGTGCTGCGGACCCTCCCGACCCTGCTGGCCACCCCGCACCTGGGGTACGTCTCCCGGAACAACTACGCCACCTACTTCCGCGAGGCCGTCGAGGACATCCAGGCGTTCCTGACCGGGGCACCCATTCGCAAGCTGGGCTGAACCGCGGGAGAGCAGCCCCTGGCGGCCGCGGTCCGTGCTGTAGTGCGGGGCTCCCTGACGGACAGGAGGCTCCCTCGTGAAAACGCTTCCCCTGCTTCCCCTGCTCTTCGCCTGCCTGGCGTTGCCCGGCGGCCCCGTGCTCGCGGCGGCGCCCGCTCCCGCTGGCATCGAGGGCCTGGACGCGCTGTACCCCGAACTGGACGCGCTCTACCGCGACCTGCACCAGACGCCCGAGCTGTCACTCCAGGAGGAGAAGACAGCGGCGAAGCTGGCCGAGCGTCTGCGCAAGCTCGGCTTCGAGGTGACGCCGAAGGTGGGCGGGCACGGCGTGGTGGCCCTGCTGCGCAACGGCAAGGGGCCCACGGTGATGCTGCGCACGGACCTGGACGCGCTGCCGGTGGAGGAGAAGACGGGGCTGCCCTACGCCAGCAAGACGAAGGCGAAGGATGCGGGCGGAGCGGACGTCGCGGTGATGCACGCGTGCGGGCACGACGTGCACATGACGTCCTGGCTTGGCACGGCCACGCTGCTGGCGCGGACGAAGGACCGGTGGCGGGGCACGCTGATGCTGGTGGGGCAGCCGGCCGAGGAGATTGGCGCGGGGGCCCGGCAGATGCTGGCGGACGGCCTGTTCAAGCGCTTCCCCAAGCCGGACTTCGCCGTGGCCCTGCACACCATCGCCACGGCCGCGGCGGGGACGGTGCAGTTCACCCCCGGCTATGCGCTGGCGAGCGTGGACTCGGTGGACGTCAACCTCTACGGCAAGGGCGGGCACGGCGCGTACCCGCACACCACCGTGGATCCGGTGGTGATGGCGGCGCGCACCATCCTCTCGCTGCAGACGCTGATCAGCCGGGAGAAGAGCCCGCTGGAGCCGGGGGTCATCACGGTGGGCTCCATCCACGGCGGCACCAAGCACAACATCATCCCGGACGAGGTGCGCCTGCAGCTAACGGTCCGCACGTACAAGCCGGAGGTGCGCAAGGCGCTGCTCGCCGGCATCGAGCGCATCGCCAAGGCGGAGGCGATGGCCTCCGGAGCGCCCCGTCCGCCCGACGTCAACGTCACCGAGGGCACGCCCGCCACCTTCAATGACCCCGCGCTCACGCAGCGGCTGGTGGACGCGGTGGGCAAGGTGCTGGGCGAGAAGAACCTCAGCGAGACGCCGCCTGTCATGGGTGGCGAGGACTTCTCCGAGTACGGCCGCGCGGGCGTGCCCGCGGTGATGCTGTGGCTGGGCATCACCGAGCCCAAGCGCTTCGCCGACGCCAAGGCCGCGGGGGAGACGCTCCCCTCCCCGCACTCGCCCCTCTACGCGCCGGACCGCGAGCGCACGCTGCGCAGCGGCGTCACCGTGCTGACCACCGCCGCGCTGGAGCTGCTGGGCAAACCCTGAGGCAATTCGAGCGGCCGGCTGCACTTCGGGCACTTCAGGGTTGCGATGGTGCTGACCAGCACCGGTTTCGGCGGCACCGAGGAGAATCCCACGACCAGCGGGGTGCAGGAGATGACGCTCTCGCGGCCCAACGCGCTGGAAGCCACGGGGTCGGCAGGCTGGATGATGCCGCGCTAGCGGCGGGCCTGCTCGCCAGGAAGGTGCGCGGCAGCGACCCGCGCCCCTTCCCTCCCCGGTCCCTACCCGGTGGACTGGCTGTCTGGGATGCAAGAGAAGATGGGCGATACTCCAGCTCGCGCCATGCCTGCCCACGCCCAAGAGGTCGTCTTCGCCGCCGTGGGGGACGTCCACGGACACATGAACCGGATGGTGGATCACCTCCAGAACCAGGCGGAGGCCCTGCGCCGGCCGTTCGACTTCGTCCTCCAGGTCGGTGACTTCGAACCCCACCGTGACGAGGCGGACCTCGCCACCATGTCCGCCCCCGCGAAGTACCGGCAGCTGGGCGACTTCGCGGCGTATCACCAGAACCGGCGGCGCTTCCCCTGGCCGCTGTACTTCATTGGCGGCAACCACGAGCCCTACGGCTACCTGGACGCCCACCCCGAGGGCTTCGAGCTGATCCGCCACTGTCACTACCTGGGTCGCGTCGGCGTCGTGGACCTGCACGGCCTGCGCGTGGTGGGCGTGTCCGGCATCTACCAGGAGGAGTCCTTCCGCGCCGCGCGCCCGCCCCTCTCCGCGCGGAGCTCCGTCTCCAACAAGGCCTTCACCTACTTCAACGAGCGGGACATCGAGCAGGCCCTGGAGCTCGGGCGCGCGGACGTGCTGCTCGTCCACGACTGGCCGTCGGGCATCATCGGCCCGGACGACGCCGCTGGCTTCCAGGGAAAGCGCCGCAGCCCGAACGCCGACACCGTGGGCAATGAATACGCACGGCTGCTCGTGGACGCGCTCCAGCCGAAGCTGGTGCTCTGTGGCCACATGCACAGGTCCTACCGCGCCTCCGTCCACCACGCCTCCGGGCGGACGACCCAGGTGCGCTGCCTCGCCAGCGTCGAACAGGGGTTGGACGCCTTGGGTGTCTTCCATTTCAAGGGCGACGCGCACTCCGAGACGTTCCTCAGCCGATGACCGCCACGGAACCCGCGACACGGCAGCGCTTCACGGCGGCGACCCGGCTGGAGCGCCACCGGCACGTCACGGGCTACACCGCCGTCGTCGTCGCGGGGGGCTACGTGGAGGCGGGGGACTCCGGCCGCTTCCGGCTGCGCGCGGGCTCCGTGGTGTTCCACCGCGCCTTCGAGGCGCATGCGAACCACTTCGACACCACCGGGGCCGTGGTCCTCAACCTGCCACTGCCCGCCTCGGTGCCGGACATGGCGGTGGGGCTGCTGCGGGACGTGGATGCCGTGGTGCGGCTGGCCGGGACGGATCCTCGGGCGGCGGCGGAGCTTGTCGCATCGTCAGGGGTGGCTCCCCTCACGGGCCCTGGGGACTGGCCGGACCTGCTCGCCGCGGCGCTGCGCGACAATCCCTCGCTGGGACTCACGGGCTGGGCGGAGGCCACGGGCCTCGCGGCGGAGACCGTGGCTCGCGGCTTCAAGCGGGCCTATGGCGTCTCCCCCAAGCGCTACCGGGCCGAGGTGCGCGCGCTCCAGGCGTGGCGGCGGATCCCCTGCTCGACGCTGCCGCTCGCGCAGCTTGCCCTCGCGCTGGGCTTCACCGACCAGGCGCACATGACCCGCGACGTCGTCGCCCTGACGGGACGGACGCCCGCGGCCCTGCGGCGCGAAGCCTCTCGGCCCGAGGGTCAACTGGATTCAAGAACAGCCCGGCGCTAGCGACTACACGCAGGGGGCATGAACCGACGCGATTGTCTCTCCGCCCTGCTCGCCCTGCCCTTCGCCGCGACGGTGGGCTGCGCCTCCCGAAGCCCACGTCCCCCGTCGGCCGCCTCCCCTTCCCGCACGCGCTGGCAGGTCGCCGGCTCCGAGGGCATGGATGCGCTCTGCTTCCTCAATCCGCTGTCCGGTGATGCGTTCTACACGCGCTACTACGCGGAGGAGCTGGCGCGGTTCACGCCGCGCTTTCCCGTGGACGCCGTCACTGCGCTCCAGCAACTCAAGGCGTCGTCGAAGGCACAGGACCGGCTGATGGGCCCGTTCCTCTGTCTGGTGTTCTCCGCCGGGCCCACGGCGACGCTCGCGGACGTGCGCGGTGCGCTCACGAACGCCGAGGCACAGTTGCTTCCAGGCTTCCGCGCCAGCCCCTACTGGGAGCCCGAGGCCTGGGACTGGTTCCTCACATCCCGTCCGGAGCTGGCCCGCGTGCTCGAAGCACTGGCCGCTGCTGGCTTCCCCACGTTCCGTCGGGACGTGCTCGGAGACCGCGTGGAGCTGCGCACGACGGCGCTGCGACAGCGATTGGCCGGAGTGGACGTCATCGCCGAGCAGGAGCGGCTGCTGGGCCACCGACTCCAGGAGGACATCGCCATCGACCTGATGCACTTCTCCAAGCCTCACGGCATCAAGGTCATCGGGCAGCGGTTCCTGACGCACCTGACCTACTCCGACGAGCTGGTCATCCGGAACGCGGCCCACGAAATCCTGCACCCACCCTTCGACGTCGCGCATCCCTCCATTGTCGCGGCATTGGAGGTGCTGCGACGCGACCCGCTGCTCACCCGCATCGTCGCGGACCATGACCCGGCCTTCGGCTACACCACGCTCGAAGGCCTCTTCAACGAGGACACCGCCGAGGCGCTGGAGCAGCTCATCACCGAACGGCTCGGCGTCGCTGTTCCGGCACGCGAGCGCTGGCGCCGCGCCGACGACGGCATGCACGTGCTGGCCGCCGGGCTGTACGGGCTCCTCAAGGCCGACGGCTTCGAGCGCACCGGCGGCGTCATCCAGGAGTGGCTGGGCCGGGCCGCACACGAGGGACGGCTCGGGCCCGCGTCGCTGCACGCGTCCGCGGCCGGCGTGCTGGGGCTGCCGGCCGCGCAGCTCTGGGCGCCGTCCGAGCGGTGAGCGGAAGCGCCCCGTGCACTTGACACCCAGGAAGGCCGCGGACTATTGAGTATTTGAGTCAGTACTCGATAACGACATGGCCCGCCCCGTCTCCATTCGCGACGAAGACATTCTCGATGCCGCGCGAGAGGTATTCCTGGCGCATGGAGTCCGCGCGACCTCCGCGATGGTCGCCGAGCGGGCGCGAGTGTCCGAGGGCATCATCTTCCGCCGGTTCAAGACCAAGGAAGGGCTGTTCCGCGCCGCGCTCGACGTGGACCTCATCGCGCCACCCGAGGTCGCCGGACTTAAGGAACGCATCGGCGTGGGCTCGGTGGTCGAGAACCTCCAGGACGCGGGGGTCGCGCTCGTGGGCATCCTCCGGGTGATGATCCCCCTGTCCATGCTCGCGTTGAGCAATCCGAGCACGCAGCACGAACCCAGCGATGCCGGGAACACCCCGCATCCTCAAGACCCCTACTTCGAGCCCCTCGCGACCTATCTCCAGGGTGAGATGGCCCTCGGTCGCCTCCGAGCCGTGGACCCCGAGGTGTTCACCTACGCATTCCTGGGCGGCCTCAAGGACTACGTCGTGGGGCAGATCTTTCGCACCCCCACCGCTCCGTTCAAGCAGCCCACAGCGCCCGTCTTCGTCCGAACGCTCCTCGATCTGTTGATGCACGGAGCCCAGCGCAGCACCCAGCCCGTCTCTCGCCGCTGAGCCTTCCGCATGACCCATGCCTGCCCCCACAGCTCCTTCGCGCGAAGAATTACTGAGCAAAAAATCAATAACCCTGTGGGCGTCTCTTTCCGTTGCAGCGCACCCCAGTCCGAGGAGGCCGCGTCGGCCCATGAACTTCACGCACGCCACTGCCATTTTCACCGCCGCCCTGCTGCTGTTCGCTGACGCCGCGAGCGCGCAGACGTCGGAGGACCGCGCTTATGTGGGCTTTACCTACAAGCGAGGCACGGAGATTGGCTCGCAGGGAGAGAAACTGGATGGGCACCTCCAACTCGAGGTGCGCCCGCTGCTCCCCTCTTTCTCCCTGGGCCAGACGCGACTCGTTCCGCTTCTGGGCTTCGGGACCCAGTGGATGGGATTGCAGCGCCGAGGCCGGCTGATCAACGCGGGGGAGGGACAGCTGGGCGGAAAGCTCCAGAACTTCCAGCTCGGCCTCACGCTCGTGCGCCCGGTGGCACCCCGGTGGCTGGTGATGGTGGGGGCCTCCGGAAGCGCGAGCACGGACTTCTCGAAGGACTTCAACCTCGGGACGGACACGTCAGTGTCGGCCTTCGCCATGGCGAACTACTTCATTGGCGGAGACCCGAGAAAAACCCTGACGCTGGGCGTGGCTTCGCAATATCCGTTCGCCGCGGTCCCCGTCTTTCCCCTGGTGGGCTTCGCCTACCGCATGGACCCCTACATCCTGGAGCTGGGTTTTCCACGGGGCTCGGTGCTCATGAAGGTGGGCAGTGGACTTGAATGGGGCTTCACGGGCGCATTCGACCTTCAGGTCTTCCGCGTCCAGCCGCCGGCCAGCAGCCCGCTGCAGGCCCCCCTCTTCGCGCGGGAGATGGCGCTGCGTTTTGGCCCCACGATGAATGTTCGTCTGGGCACGGGCGACCTGTGGCTGAGTTCCTCCGTGGGCGTCGACTTCTTGAACGACTACGCCCTGCTCGACGAGGACCGGAAACGGATCTCTTCCAGCTTTTCCCCCTCGACGAAGCCCGCGCCCTACCTGCGGATCATGATGAGCTGGCGCCCGCCTCATCGCGCCGCCTCCCTCAAAACCAACCCATGAAGCCCGGTCATCCGCGACAGAGGACCGGGCCTCGTCTCATTCCAACGTCGCCATCGGGCGGGCCCTACGCCTTGAACATGCCAATCACTTCCGAGGACGGCATCGGACGGGAGAACATCGGGAAGTCGTACTTGAGCGCATTCTTGTGCTCTTCCGGCGAGGTGGCGGAGGTGCAGTCGGTGAGGGTGATGACGTCGTAGCCGTGCTCGTACGCGGTGCGCATCGTCGACTCGACACAGCAGTTCGTGAGGAAGCCGCCGATCACCACCGTCTTGATGCCCTTGCTGCGCAGGATGAAGTCGAGGTTGGTGCTGGCGAAGGTGTCCAGGCCGCGCTTGCCTTCGATCACGATGTCGCCCTTCTGCGGCTCCAACCGGTCGATGATCTGCGCACCCCAGCTGCCCTTCACGAACGCCTTCCCGTCGACCACGCCCTTCAAGATGCCGTAGGGGTGCCGGGTCAGCTCGCCGTAGCCCTCGGCGAAGGAGATGGGCGCGTGCATCACCGTCACGCCCTTCGTCCGCGCGGCCTTCACCAGCGCCACGGTGTTCTCCAGCATCTTCGTCTCGGCCATCACGCCCTTCACCGCAGGGTGCAGCACCCCTCCCTCGGTGGCGAACTCGTTCTGGTACTCAATCAGCAGCACGGCGGTGGTCGACGGGTCGAGCGACATGGCGGACTCCGGGGCGAAGGGCCTGCCCCCCGCGGGCAGGTCCGGCATGTTTGACAGCCCGCCGGAGAAGCGGTCAAGCCGCGCCCTGCGCATCCGTCACCGGGTCGAAGCAGGCGGCATCCCTCCGAGCGTCAGACCGTCGGGGGCCGGGGCGTCGCTGTGCGGCGCCGTGCTAGCCTGAGCCTCCTCCCATGAACTTTCGTTTTCAGTGCTGGGTGCAGCGGCACGCCAGTCGTCGGGTCACGCTCACACCGTTGGCCCTGCCCCACCTCGCCGTGCATGCGGACTCGCTGGAGAAGGCCACCGAGGAGCTGACGCTGGCGCTGGATGATCAGCTCACCCGCGTGCACCCCCGTCGCGTGCCGGAGTTCATCGCCGCGTCCGATGGCGTCCTCCACACGCTCGAGGTGCCGGGCATCCCCGTCTGGGGCGCGGAGGACAACACCGTCGCGCCGCTGCACTTCACCGCCGTCGTCGCCCCCGCGCACCAGTCCTTCATCGGCCTGCACACCCCGCGCCTCGGCACGCACCTGTGGTTCCAGGGCAAGGCGCTCCCCAAGGACGCGGCGGATCGCCTGAGCGAGCAGCTGGAGGACCTCTCCGACGCGCGTCGGCTCGCGCTGCGCCCGGAGGGCGCGGAGTCGCTGGTGGAGCTGGAGGTGCAGGCCACGCCCACCCTGCTCGCGGCCCTCACCCCTCGCCAGCTCCACCTGGACATCCGCCCGCCGCCGCGTCCTCCGGATGCGCCCGCGGAGAAGTCGGACGCCGGCCCGGAGGACGACGACGAGGACGCGCTGGACCTGGACTCGTGGGAGCCGCGCCGCCGCTCCCGCCGCCGCGACGGGGGCGCCAACAAGCCAGAGAAGCCGCCGCCCACGCCCACGTTGGACCGCATCGCCGTGCCCTGGCACAAGCTCGCCCAGGACGAACAGCTCGACCCCGCGTACGAGCAGGATGCCCTGGTGACACTGCTCCGCGCACGGCTCGCCGCGAAGGACGCGGAGTCCGTGGTGCTGGTGGGCCCGTCGGGCGTGGGGAAGACGGCGGTGCTCCACGCGCTCGCCCAGGCGCTGCGCGCCCCTGGCGCCACCACGTCCGAGAAAGCCCGTCCCTTCTTCTTCCTGGACGGCAGCCGCCTCATCGCGGGCGAAGGCATGATGGGCGACTGGCAGCAGCAGGTCATTCGCTGCTTCCGCGAGGCCAGCGAGTCCCACGCGCTGCTCAGCCTGGGCCACGCGGTGGACCTGCTGGACGCGGGCAAGAGCGCGCACAGCGACCAGAACGTGGCACAGCTCCTCTTGCCGCTGCTCGCCACCCGCGAGGTGTCCGTGGTGGCCGAGGCCACGCCGGAGACGTGGGCGCAGGTGGAGCGCCGCAACACCAGCTTCGCCCGCCTCTTCTCCGTGGTGCGCGTGGAGGAGCCGTCACCGGACGCGCTGGCCCGCATCCTCGCGCGCGTGGCCGAGGACGACGCGGGGCCCAAGCCGCTGGAGGTGCTGCCCGAGTCGCTCGACGAGGCGCGCTTCCTCTGCCGCCGCTTCCTGCCCTACGGCGCGCAGGTGGGCAACTCCGTGGCCTTCCTCCGCCGCCTGCTGGCCACGTGCGCGCACGCCGCCCTGCCGCGCGTCACCCGCCTGGACGCCCTCCGCCAGTTCGCCTCCGAGTCCGGCATCCCCGAGTCGCTCCTGCGCGACGACGTCCCGCTGGAGCCGGCCCAGGTGCGCGCCTTCCTCTCCGCGCGGGTGCTGGGACAGGAGACCGCGGTGGAGCGCGCGGCGGCGGTGGTGTCCGTGCTCAAGGCGGGCCTCGCTGACACGCGCCGTCCGCTGGGCGTGCTGCTCTTCGTGGGCCCCACCGGCGTGGGCAAGACGGAGCTGTCCAAGGCCCTGGCGGAGCTGCTCTTCGGCGCGAAGGAGCGCATGGTCCGCCTGGACATGGGCGAGTACGCCGGCCCGGATGCGCTGCTGCGCCTGCTGGGGGATGGCGAGACGCCCGGGCACCTGTCCGCGGCGGTGCGACGCCAGCCCTTCTGCGTGGTGCTGCTGGACGAGGTGGAGAAGGCCCACCCCGCCGTGCACGACGCGCTGCTGGGCGTGCTGGGCGAGGGCCGCCTCACCGACGCGTCCGGCCGCTTCACCGACTTCCGCAACGCGGTGCTCGTGCTGACGAGCAACCTGGGCGCGGACACCTGGCGCGCGCGCGTGGGCTTCGACTCCTCCGGCGGAGCGCCCGACACCGCCGCCCTGCGCGCGCACTACCTCGCGGAGGTGCAGCGCTTCTTCCGGCCAGAGCTGTTCAACCGACTCGATGACGTCGTCGTCTTCTCGCCCCTCTCCGCGGACCTGCTGCGCCGGCTGGTGGTGCGCGAGGTGGAGGCCGTGTGTCGCCGCCCGGGCCTGTCCCTCCACGACGCGGCGCTGGAGGTCTCCCCTGCCGCGCTGGACTGGCTGGCCGCGCGCGGCTTCGACCCGCGCTACGGCGCCCGTCCCCTCAAGCGCGCACTGGAGCGGGAGCTGGTGGTGCCAGTGGCGGCGTGGCTCGCCGCGCACCCTCGGGGCGGGGCGGTGAAGCTGTACGTGGAGGCCGGCGACGCGGGGCTCACGCTGCGCGCGGAGGCGGTGGGCGGAGACGCCGAGGGTGTGGGGCGACAGGCCATCGAACAGGTGCTGGAGGACGCGGCCTCCTTGCGCGCGGAGGTGCAGCGCTGGAGCCGCTCCGAGCCCATGCTGGCCCTGCGGCGCGAGCTGGCCGTCTTCGACAAGGCGTCGCGTCAGCCGGCGTACTGGGAGGAGCGGGCCCTGGCCGAAGCGTCCTCGCGCAAGTCGTCCGAGGCGCGCGAGTTGGACAAGGCCTTCCGCGACTGCGCGCAGCAGGCCGAGGCCGTGGAGGACCTGCTCTTCGAGGCGCACCTCACGCGCGCCGTGGGGCAGGCGGAGTCGATGGCCCGCGATGTGGCGGGGTTGCGGCGGGCCTTCCAGCCCCTGCGCGGGCGCATCTACGGCAGCCTCTTTCCGCCCTCGCGCGGCGTCACCCTCTTCCTGGTCCCCGGGCGCGGCGCATGGCCACACCTGTGCATGCTGGCCAAGGCCTACGAGGGTTGGGCCCAGGGCCAATCCCTCTCCTTCCACCGGGCCCTGCTGCGACCCGAGGAGTCGAAGGACCCCAAGGAGGGCGAGAAGAAGAAGCCTTCTCGCAAGGACGTCCCGCTCTATTGGGGTTGGGAGCAGAAGGCGACGCTGGAGGAATTGAAGAAGCCTCCCGCCGCGTATGCGTTGCAGCTCACCGGTGACACGCTGCCGCTGCTGCTGGCGGGCGAGCACGGCGTGCACCGCTTCGTCGAGGGCAGCCAGGCCGCGCTGGTGCGCGTGCGCTTCGAGCCGCAGCCCCTGTCGCTGCACGCGCTGCCGGCGCTGGAGGACCTGGAGAAGTCGCTGACGAAGCAGGAGGTGCGAAGGCTGCGTCCGTCCGCCAGCGACATGGTGGGAGGCTCGCTGGAGGACCTGCGCACCGGCGCGAAGCAGCGCTATGGGCCGACGGGGCCGGACATGGAAGCGCTGCTGGAAGCGTGGTTGCAATGGCGTGTCTTCGGCACGCGGGAAGAGGGCTGACGCCATGGACCTCAAACTGCCCCTGGTGGTGTCACCCCTTGGCGGACGGCTGGTGCAGGCGTGGGTGCCCGCCTTCTGGCCCCGCCTGAGCGGCGTGGGTCCCAGCCTGTCCACGCTCCGCGACGAGCTGGCGCTCGCCGTGATGGAGCGCTTCGAGAAGGAGCCCGCGGCCAACGTCGCGGCCTACCAGCTCCCGCCGCACCTGGCCCTGCGGCAGGTGAAGGTGGACACGGAGGCGAAGGACCGGGAGAAGAACAAGCGCATCGTCCTCCAGGGCCGCATGGCCGTGCTGCTGGAGAAGTGGCCGCGCGATGAGTTCTGGGTGGTGACGCCCACCCGGCTGCCCCAGGCCCGCTTCGCGCTCGCGGACCCGGAGGCGCTGGCCCCGGCGCTCGCGCGTCGGCTGTCCGCGTGGTGCCTGGAGCACGACCTGGACAACCTGGACGAGGCCTGGGCCACCGGACACGAGCGTCTGGAGTTGCTGGAGGTGGATGCGTACGCGCCCACCATCCTTCCCCGGACGCCTCCCAGGCATCCCACCCCGGTGCGCCGCCGCAAGGCCGCCGCCGAGAAGAAGAAGGAGGAGCCGGCCCCGGAGACACCCGAGCAGCGCGAGGCGCGCCGCAACCGCCGCCGCCTGTCGCTCGTGGAGCTGCGCGCGGTGGCGCGCAACCTGAGCCATGGCGCGCGGGACGGGGCCCTGGAGCGCTGCTTCGGCCGCGAGCCGTTGGTGCGCGAGGTGGTGGACGCGCTGGAGGGCCGCGAGGGCGGCGCGGTGGTGCTCGTGGGCCCGTCCGGCTCCGGCAAGACGGCGCTGGTGCACGAGGCCGTCACGCGCCTCACCGCGCGGCAGGACGCCGCGGGCACCCGGCGCGACGTGTGGCGCGTGGACGGCAACCAGTTCATCGCGGGCATGATGTACGTGGGCCAGTGGGAGGCCCGCGCGCGCGGCGTGGTGAAGGAGCTGGTGGAGGTGGGCGACCTGCTCTACGTGGACGACCTGGCGTCGCTCGTCTACGCGGGGCGCACCCACAACGAGCGCACCAACGTGGCGCAGTACCTGGAGCCGCACCTGGCGCGCGGCGAGCTGACGGTGCTGGCCGAGTCCACGCCGGAGCGCTTCGAGCGCGTGCGCGAGGAGGCCCCCACCTTCGCCTCCCTCTTCCGCGTGGTGCACGTGCCCGCGCTGGACGCACGCGCCACGCTGCCCGCGCTGCTGGGCACGCTGCGCGAACTGGAGGCCGCGACCTACGCGGGCGCGGTGCGGCTGTCCCCGCTGGCGCTGGAGACGCTGCTGGATTTGCAGCAGCGCTTCGTCGCGCACGAGGCGTTCCCGGGCAAGGCCGTCCGGCTGCTGCGCCGGGTGGTGTCGCGGCCCGGCACCGCGGAGGGCGGCGTGCGCCGCTTCACGCAGGAGGACGTCACCTCCGCCATGCGCGAACAGACGGGCCTGCCGGACTTCGTGCTGGGCAGCGCGCCGCCGAAGACGCGCGACGTCCTGGAGCGCGAGCTGGCGGCGCAGGTGGCGGGCCAGCCAGAGGCGGTGTCCGCGGTGGTGGATGCCATCCTCACGCTGCAGCGCTCGCTCCAGCCGCCGGACAAGCCGCTGGCCACGTACCTGTTCGTGGGCCCCACCGGCGTGGGCAAGACGGAGACGGCCAAGGCCCTGGCGCGCACCCTCTTCGGCAGCGAGGGGCGGCTGGTGCGCTTCGATATGTCGGAGTTCGTGTCCGCGGCCAGCATCACCCGGCTGCTCGGCATGCCGGGCGCGCCGGATGGCGAGCTGACCACCGCGCTGCGCACCCAGCCCTTCTGCGTGGTGCTCTTCGACGAGGTGGAGAAGGCGCACCCGCGCATCTTCGATGCGCTGCTCCAGTTCCTCGGCGAGGGGCGGCTGACGGACGGCGCCGGCCGCACGGTGGACGCGCGCCAGGCGGTGGTCGTGCTGACGTCCAACCTGGGCGTGCGCGAGGCCGCGGCCCGCACGGGCTTCCACCGCACGGCCGACAGCGCGGAGGCGCACTACCTGTCGTCGGTGCGCGCCTTCTTCCGGCCGGAGTTTTTCAACCGGTTGGACCGGGTGGTGCCCTTCCGCCCGCTGACGCCCGCCGCGCTGCGCGTGGTGGTGGAGCACGCGCTGGAGTCGCTGCTGTCGCGCCGGGGCATCCGCCGCGGCAACGTGCTGGTGGAGGTGGAGCCCGCGCTCCTGGACCTGCTCGTGGAGCAGGCCTACGACCCGCGCTACGGCGCGCGTCCCCTCAAGCGCGCGCTGGAGCGGCGCCTCACGGTGCCCCTGGCCCACCACCTGGTGCGCCGTGGCGCCGAGGACCTGGCCCGGGTGGAGCTGTTCCGCCGGGGCGACGACATGGGCCTGTCCGTGGAGCTGATGGCGCGCGAGCCGGCCTGGACGCCGGAGGCGGATCCCGCGGGCTGGACGCTGGCGGACGTGTCGCGCGTGCTGGAGGAGACGGCGGCGCGGCTGGACGCGCTCGTCGCCCCGGAGCCGGGCCCCGAGGAGGCAGAGCTGGTGGAGCGGCTGGAGCGCCTCCGCGCGGAGGCGGTGGACATCCGGGAGAACGAGCTGGCGGAGCGCGACTTCGTGGAGACGGAAGAGGCGGTGCCCAAAGAGCTTGAGCGCGCGTACGGGTGGAGCCGCAACCCCGGTCGCGGCGGCCTCCGGGCCCGGCCGACCTATTCCTCCCTGCCCCTGCCGGTGTCGCGCGAGGAGCGGCTGCGTCGCTGCCGTCCCCGGGTGGTGAACCTGCGGGATGAGACGGAGTGGCTCGCGCATCAGCTCGCCTGTCGCGAGCGTGGTCCGGACGTGCGGGCCGTGCTCATCGAGGGCCTGGGCGATGCGCCCGTGTCCGCGCTGGAGGCGGTGATGCGCGCGCTGCCGCAGGACCTGGGCCGCGCGGCGGTGCACGAGGAGCGCGTGGAGCCGGACGGCCGCATCGCCTGGGCCGCGCCCGGCTCGCAGCGTCCGGCGGGGGTGCGCGTGCGGCGCATCGCCGTGAGCCTCACGGCCTTCGGACTCGCGGAGGTGCTGGCGCCGCTGGAGGGCTACGCGCTGGTGGAGCTCCTCCGAGGCGACCTGGTGCGCCCGGCGCCCGTGCGCGTGGAGCTGCTGGACGGCGACGCGGGCCTGATGGACGACGTCTCCAAGACCGTGGCCGCGCGCGATGCGGTGCGCACGGCGGAACGCGAAGCACGGCGGGCGGGAACGGCGCGGGAGCAGGGCCGGGGCCGCGCGGTGGTGGAGGGCAGCGAGAGCGCGCTGGTGCACCTGGCGAGTCGGCGCACGCCGTCGGAGGCGCTCGCATGGGCCGGCTGCGTGCTGCGGCGCGCGGCCCGGAAGGAAGGCTGAGCCATGGACAAGAACTTCCACCTCTTCGTGCGTCGCTACCCGGGGCTGGGCGTGGCGGCCCACGTGCTGACGCACCCGCACCTGGCGTCGTTCGCCGCTGACTTGAACACCGCGAGGCTGGACCTGGCGGAGGTGGTGGGCCGCCTCCTGCGCCGTGGCGAGCTGTGGGACGAGGTGACGCACTGGGAGGACCTGCGCCAGCGCCGCATGGCCCTCACCGTGCGCGCCATGCAGCACGGGCGGCTGCTGCCCGTGCCGCTGCGCCTGACGGTGGTGACCCACGGCGGACGGGGCACGGCCCGGGCCCCGCGCAAGGGCGACGCGGCGAAGGGGCCGCTGCGGGTGTGGGTGCCGCGCGTGGAGGTGGCGGGCACGCTGCACGACGCGGCGGACCTGGAGTCCTACGTGGAGGAGCTGGTCCGCCACGAGCTGTACCTCGCGCCGCTGGAGCGACTGCAAGGGCTGGCCTACGTGGGCGAGGAGTCGGTGGAGACGCTGTCCGTGCCGTCGCGCGTGAAGCAGACGTCGAAGGCCCGCGCCGACGAGCAGTCCACGAAGCAGCCGAAGCGCCTGCCTCCGCCTCCCGGGCTCGCGGAGGCCAGCCGCTGCCTCAACGAGGAGGCGCGCGCCGGACTGCTGGAGCGCGCGTGGGAGCGCGACGCGGAGGTGAACCGGCTCGCGGAGGCCGTCACGTCGGGAACGCGCGCCAGCGTGCTGCTGGTGGGCCCGTCGTCGGTGGGCAAGACAGCGCTGGTGCATGAGCTGGTGCAGCGCGCGGAGGTCGCTGGCGCGGGACATCCCCTGCACGGCCTGGAGGTGTACAGCTCGTCGGGTGGCCGCATCATGGCCGGCATGCGCTACCTGGGGCAGTGGCAGGAGCGCGTGCAGCACATGGTGGAGGCGCTGCGCGTGCGCCGTGCGGTGCTGCACCTGGACAGCCTGTCGGAGCTGCTCTCGCTGGGCGGGGGTGACACGGGCCTGGACGTGGCGCGCCACCTGCTGCCGGCGCTGGAAGGCGGCGAGGTGGCGCTGGTGCTGGAGGCCACCCCGGAGGACGTGGCCCGCGCGGAGCGGACCCATGGGGCCTTCCTCCAGGCGCTGCGGCACCTGTCGGTGGCGCCGCTGACGTCCGGGGCCGCGCGCACCGCGCTCCAGCAGGCCTCGCAGCGGGTGGCCCGCGCGCGCAAGGTGCGCTTCACCCCGGATGCGCTGGAGCGCGCCGCCGAGCTGACGGAGCGCTTCGGAGACGGCCCACCGCCCGGTGGCGCGGTGGCCCTGCTGCGCGCGGCCAGCACCCAGCCCTCCTCCACCGGCGAGGTGGACGCGGCCGGGGTGACGCAGGCCTTCTGCACGCGCACCGGCTACCCGCGCGAGTTGGTGGACACGTCCGTGCGCCTGGATCCGGAGGCCCTGCTGCGGCGCTTCCGCGAGCGCATCGTCGGCCAGGACGAGGCCACGCTGCTCCTGCGCAACCTCATCGTCACGCTGAAGACGGGGCTGGCGGATCCGTCCCGTCCGCTAGGCGCCTTCCTGCTGCTGGGCCCCACCGGTGTGGGCAAGACGGAGTCCGCGCTCGCGCTGGCGGAGTACCTCTTCGGCGACACGTCCCGGCTGGCCCGCTTCGACATGGCGGAGTACGCGGCGCCGGGCAGCGCCGCGCGGCTGGTGGGCGAAGGGGGCGGCCAGCAGGGCGGCCTCGCGCGCCGCGTGCGCGAGCAGCCCTTCGGCGTGGTGCTGCTGGACGAGGTGGAGAAGGCGGACGCGGGCGTCCACGACCTGCTCCTCCAGGTCTTGGGCGAGGGACGCCTCACGGACGGCACCGGCCGCACCGTCAGCTTCCGCAACACCGTGGTGCTGCTCACCAGCAACCTGGGCGCGGACAGCGCGGGGCGCTCGCTCGGCTTCGGCGGAGGCAGCGTGCGCGACCTGGAGCAGCACTACCTGGGCGCCGCCACCGCGTTCTTCCGGCCCGAGCTGCTGAACCGGTTGGATCAGGTGGTGCCCTACCGGCCCCTCACCCCGGACGTCATCCGGGCGCTGGCGCGGCGCACGCTGGAGGCGGCCCTGACGCGCGAGGGGCTCACCCGTCGCGGCGTGAAGGTGTCCTTCGGGGAGGACGTGGTGGACTACCTGGCGCGCACCGGCTTCGACGCGCGCTATGGCGCCCGGCCCCTGAAGCGCGCGGTGGAGCAGCACGTGGTGACGCGGCTGGCCCAGTGGCTCGCCGGGCACGCAGGCGCCCCACCCGCGCAGGTGCTGCTGCGGGTGGGGACGGACGGAACGGTGGAGCTCTCCCGGACGCCAGCAATGAACTGATCCGCCGGGGCAGGCGCCGGGGCTACCGGCGCTCGCTGTCCAGGTGGTGCATCTGCTCCGCCCCGTAGCGCTCGCCGGAGATGTTCACGAGCGACTCCAGGGCCGCCGCGTCCTCCTTCGACAGCGGCCGGGAGAGCGCACCCAGGGCGTCGTCCAGCTGCGCCACCGTCTTCGCGCCCACCACGGGAACGAAGGCCGGCTGGCGCGCGAGCACCCAGGCAATCGCGAGCTGGCCCGGCGTCATCCCGCGCTCCCGGGCGAAGCGCTGGAGCGCGGCCACGCTGTCCTGGTTCTTCTCGCCGTCGGCGCCCGTGAAGCGCGGCAGCCAGGCGCGAAAGTCGCCCTTCCCCTTCGGCTTGCTCCCCGTCAGGAGCCCTCGCGACAGGACGCCGTAGAGCGTCGCGCTGATGCCCAGCTCGTGGAGCACGGGGAAGATGGCGGCCTCGGGGCCGCGGGTCGACACCGCGTACTCAATCTGCAGGTCGACGATGGGGTGCACGCGGTGCGCGCGGCGGATGGTCTCCACGCCCATCTCCGACAGCCCGATGTGGCGGACGTAGCCGGCCTTCACCAGCTCCGCGATGGCGCCGATGGTGTCCTCGATGGGGACGGCCGGATCCAACCGCGCCGGGCGGTAGATGTCGATGACGTCCACGCCCAACCGCTTCAGGCTGTAGGCCGCGAAGGTCTTCACCGCGGCGGGGCGCATGTCCATCCCCATCCAGCTTCCGTCCGGACCGCGAAGCGCACCGAACTTCACCGACACCTGGACGCGCTCCCTGCGGCCCGCGATGGCGCGCCCCACGAGCATTTCGTTGTGGCCCATCCCGTAGAAGTCCCCGGTGTCGATGAGGGTGACACCCCGGTCGATCGCGGTCTGGATGGTGCGGACGCTCTCCGCGTCATCCGTCGCGCCGTACATGCCGGACATGCCCATGCACCCCAGCCCGAGCGGGAAGACCTCCGGGCCCGTGGAACCCAACTTCACCGTGCGCTGCGCCTGCTTCGTCTCTTGCGTGGCCATGTGTCGTCCCCTTCGTGTGAGGAGAGATTCATCATTCGCCATGCTGAAATCCATTGAATAGGATGTATCTCAAGCATGAACGACATCTATGGAAGGAACCTGGACCTCAACCTGCTCCGCGTCTTCGTCGTGGTGGCGGAGGCAGGCAGCGTCACGGCGGCGGCCGAGCGTCTCTACCTCACGCAGCCCGCAGTGAGCGCGGCGCTGAGGCGGCTCGCCTCCACGGTGGGGGCGCCCCTCTTCGTCCGCGCGGGGCGGGGGCTGGCGCTGAGCACGCGCGGCGAGCGCCTGCTCGCTTCGGCGCGGCCGCACCTGGGAGCGCTGGTCGAGGCCACGCTCTCACCGGTGGCATTCGACCCCAAGACGAGCGAGCGGACGGTGCGCCTGGGCCTGTCCGACGTGACGGAGACCTGGCTGCTCCCTGCCCTCCTGAGGATCCTCGCCCTGGAAGCGCCGCGCATGCGGCTGGTGGTGCTGCCCGTGCAGTTCCGCACCGTCGTGGAGGCACTCACCGGCGCCACGGTGGACCTCGCGGTGACGGTGGCGGATGAGCTTCCGGCCGGCACCCGGCGCCTGGAGCTCTTCAACGGCGGCTTCGTGTGCCTCTTCGACCCACGCCACGCGCGCGTCGGAAAGCGCCTCACGCTGGAGCGCTACCTGGACCACGAGCACATCATCGTCTCGTACAACGGAGACCTGCGCGGCGTCGTGGAGGACCACTTCGACGTCCAGCGCCGGGTGCGCGTGTCGGTGCCGACGTTCCAGAGCATCGGTGCCCTGGTGGACGGGAGCGCCCTGCTCGCCACGGTGCCGGCCATGGTCGCGCGCGACATCCTCCGGCTGCGCCCGCACCTGCGGACGACGGCGGTGCCGCTCGCGCTGCAAGGCACACCGCTGGAGCTGCTCTGGCGGGGCGCGGTGGAGGACGACGAGGCCATCCGCTTCATCCGCGACCGCGTGGTGCAGGTGACGAAGGACCTCTGGCGCGAGGCGTGACGGCGGGGTGGGCCCCCACGCGCCCGCTTCCGTGACGGAGCGGGCGCGCGGTGCGTGCGACTACTTCACCTGGGTGACCTTGTTGCTCATGCCAGTGCGGCTGATCTTCGGCTTCGACTTGCCGTGGCCGCGCTTCCAGGTGACGGTGTTGGACATCCCCGTCACGGAGATGGCGCTGGTGGCCTCCACCTTCACGGTGTTGCTGGAGCCGCTCACGGTGACGCTCTTGCACTCGCCGGTCAGCGTGACGTTGTTGGACATGCCGGTGATCTCCACCGTGCTGCCCGGCGTGCACTCGTGGGTCGCGGTCTCGTTGGAGCCGGTGACGTCGATGCTGGCCGTCTCCGCCTCATCGTCCTGCGCGGCGGCCGTCATCGGGCCGAAGGTACACGCCATCATCATGAACACTGCCGTGCCGAGCTTCTTGTTCATACGTTGATTCTCCTGATGAGAGGTGCGGGCGGGGCCTGGCGCCGCACGGCCCCATCTACGTGACGGTCGGCGGGATATTCAACCGCTCAGCTCCGGGAGCGCTGAACGGGCCGGAACGGATGCACCCACTTCAGGAACGGCGCGGCGGTGCGCGTCTGGACCCAGACCTTGCCGCGACCGCGGAAGTTGCAGACGAGCCCTTCCCCGCCAAAGAACAGCGTCTTCAGCTTGGAGCCCGGCCGCAGCCCGGGGAGCACCGTCACGTTGTACTGGAGCGTGTCCTCGAACGCGACGACGTAGCTGGTGTCGACCAGATAGCCGTCCGTCACGTCGATCTCCAGGATGGCGCCATACGAGTTGAAGAAGAGGTCGCCGTTGCCCGAAGCCTTGAGGAGCACGAGCCCCTCGCCGCTGAAGAAGCCCTTCGCGCCCTGCCACTTGCCGGTGAGCTCCACGCCTTCGCTGTGCGCGAGGAAGCCGCCGCGCTGGAGCATCAGGCTGTTGCCCTGGAGCCGGTAGTGCATGACGTCGCCGGGCGAGGCCGGGGCGAGATCCAGCTCGCCCGCGCCATGCTTCGCGGTGAACGTGTTGACGATGAGGCTCTCGCCTCCGAGCATCCGCCCGAGGGAGCGCCCCACGCCGCCGCGCATCCCGGCCTTGAGCTCGAGGGTGGGCGACATGGTCGCCATGGCGGAGGGCTCGGCGAGGATCTTCTGCCCCGGCCGCAGCCGCACCGACAGCAGCGCGAAGTCCGGGCGGAGGGAGATGTCGTGGTCGAGGGACTGCGTCGCGAGGGAAGTGGTGCCGCGTACGGCGATGGCCTGATCTTGCATGGTGTGTGTCCTCGCGCCTTCAGTCCGCACGCGCCGTGAGCAGGGGACCGAGCGCCTGTCCGAAGCTCGGCGGGTTGTGGCTCTGGCAGTACAGCTTGCCGCGACCCTTGAACCGGCAGACCAGCCCCTCGCCCCCGAGGAAGCTGCCGATGAGGCTCTTCGACGCCCGGTCCATCTGGAACTGGAGCGTGTCCTCGTACGCGACGATGTGGCCGGTGTCGACGATGTACTCCCCGTCCACCTCGACCTCGTAGATGGCGCCGAAGCTGCTGAGCAGCACGTCTCCGCGTCCGCTGCACTTCACCCAGAAGATGCTCTCCCCGGAGAAGAGCGCCTTGCCAATCCCCTGGAACGTGGCGTCCACCTGGATGCCGGGATCGGAGGCGAGCCAGCTGGAGCCCTGGACGACGAGGTGCCCGGACTCCAGCCGATGCTGGACGATGTCTCCGAGTAGCCCGGGACCGAGGATGAGCTCCTGATCCGCGGCCTGCGCGGTGAAGTGGTTGAGGAAGAAGTTCTCTCCGGCGACCAGTCGCTTGAGGCCGGCGACGAGGCCGCCCCCGCCGCCCTTCTTCGCCGAGGAGGTCTCGACGACGAGGTGGGGACTCATCGCGATCATCGCGCCGACCTCGCAGGTGAGGCTCTCTCCCTGCTGAAGCCGGACGCGGGCCACCGAGGAGGCCGGACGGTTGGTGATTTCAAGCTGCATGGTGTCTCCGTCTGGCTACAGATGCGAGTTGACCCAGCCGGCGAGCCCTTCCAGGGCGCGTGACTGGAGGTAGAGCTTCCCGCGGCCCCGGACGCGCGTGATCAGTCCCTCGCCCGAGAAGAGGCTCGAGAAGATTCCGCCCGCCAGGCCGATGCTGAGCGACAACGTCGGTTCATAGGCCACGAGGTGGCCGCCATCGACGATGAGCTCACCGTCCAGCTCCCGCTCGATGATGCCGCCGTAGGCGCCGAACCAGAGCTGACCGCTCCCCGTTGCGCGGAGGCGGCAGAGCCCCTCGCTGCCGACGAAGCTCGCGAGCCCCGCCCAGCCGACCCCCAGCTTCACCCCCGGCTCACACGCCAGGAAGGCGCCCGGCTGCAGCATCAGCCCCGTGCCCTGGAGCGTGATGGAGGTGATGTCACCCGGGTAGGGCTGCGTGAGGATGACCTCGCCCTCGCTGTCGGTGGCGAACTCGTTGATGAAGAAGGACTCGCCGCCGAAGGCGCGGCGGGCAAAGGCACTGAGGAACCCACCCGCCATGCGCGCGCGCATCTGGAGGGTGGGGCTCATGCTCGCCATCGCGCCGGCCTCGGCGATGAGTCCCTCTCCGGCGCGCAGGCGCACCCGCACGTTGGCGAAGGAAGGTCTGTTGCGGATCTCTGCGTCCATCCACGTTCCTTGATTGCTTCGGGGTGAAGACCGTCAGGGGCTCAGGGCTTCGAGTCCTGCAGCCCGGGTTGTTTCGCATGCCGGGAGACCTGCTCCCAGTCCTGCGTGAGGGCGCGCGGCTGGAAGGCGCCCAGCTTCTCGGAGCGCTGGCGGATCTCCTGCTGCCGGTCCGCGAGCTGCGGGTGGGAGGCCAGCCAGGCAATGGCGCCGGGCACCTCCGCACCGTCCTTCTCCAGGAGGGCGAAGAAGTCGGCGAGCGCGGTGGGTGCGAGCCCCGCCGCCGCCATCATCCGCACGGCTTCGACGTCCGACGCGGTCTCCTGCTCGCGATCATGGCTCGTCAGCAGGCCGTGCTGGGCCAGCTCGACGGCGACGGCGACCAGTCCGCTGGTGTCTCCGAGCAGCAGGTTCACCCCGGCAATCAGGCCCAGGGAGTTCGCGATGCGCTTGATGCCGTGGCGCAGGGTGGCGTGGGCCATCTCATGCGCGAGCACACCGGCGACCTGCTCGGGCGCCTTCGCGGCCTTGAGGAGGCCGGTGAAGAGGACGATCTTCCCGCCCGGGAGGCAGTACGCGTTGACGATGGGCGCATCGACGATGGTGACCTCGAAGGTCATCGGCGTCCCGCCCGCGTGGGGCTTCAGCCGCGAGACGAGCTCGTCGACGGCTTGGACGAGGACGGGGTCGGTGACCTTCGGGCCCTCGAGCGGCATCGACTCCATCGCGAGCTTGCCCACCTGCTCATCGATGGCGATGGGGAGTGCTTCGACGGAGTGGGAGGTCGCGTAGGCGAAGCCCCGATAGGCGCCGTAGCCGACGAGGACGAGGACAAGGAGCGCCAGGAGGCCCCGCAGCAGCGACTGCGTGCGCTCGCGGCGGGCGTCCTGCGTGAGCCGTGTCACCTGCCCCAGCAGCCGCCCGTGTCCCGCGTGCGCCAGCGCCGGGAGGAACGCCGGATCCTCGCAGAAGAGCGTCAGGGTGCGATGGGGCCCGTGACAGAAGACCATCCGTCCGCTGGCGCCGCCCACCTCGAGCTGGCACTCGTCATAGGGAAGGGAGAAGGACTGCCCATGCAGGGTCTCCGCCTCGATGCCGTAAGCGCCCAGGCGAAGCGTCGCGCCGGCCCGCTTGCCGAGTACGTCGTCGCTGAAGAGTCCCCCCTGGAACGTGGAGCCTGAAACCATGGGCGGGCACCTTAGCAGCCACGCCTTCGGGGGGCTCGGGGAAGCGGCCCACCGGGTTAATCGCGTTTAATTGCCCTTAATCACTTGAGCAATCCAGTTGCGTCTAGCGTCCGTCTCCGCCGTCCGGCCACCCACCCCGGTGGCTTCCATGACAGAGGAGAAGACCATGACGAGGCAACTGCTGGCAGTGCTGGGTTTCATCGTGTGCACCACCCTGGGCTGTGGCCCGGTGGGCGAGGAAGCCCCGCGGGAGGCAGTGGTCCTGGAGGAGCAGGAAGCGGGCGTATGTCCCACCTGCTACAACTGCAACAACCAGGACCCCTCGTTCAACAGCTGCAGCACCAGCAACGTGTCCACCGTGTTCGCGGCGACGCCCATCAAGCACGGCGTCGAGAGCTGGGGCTACGTCGAGCTGCGCTACAGCGCCACGTGCGGCATGAACTGGGCCCGCGTCCACTCCAACATCTCGGGGCAGTACTCCATGAGGGCCTGGCTCGAGCAGGGCGGCACGGTACGTGCCGAGTCCACGTACACGGGCACCACGCTCGATGGCTGGTCGAAGATGTATTACGGCTGCGGCGTCAACACGAAGGCCTGCGCGTGCATCACCCGGACGGACTGGGCCACCGAGTGCAGCTGCACCCCGGCGGGCTGATCCACCGCCGCACCGGGATGGAGCGGTCCGCTTCAGAGTGACGCCGGGGTCCCCGGGGTGAGCCAGCGCACGCGCGCGTCGCTGGCGAGGACCTCGCGCGCCTCGGCCTCCGTTGCCAGCGGCTCGAAGGTGCCGAAGTGCATGGGCACGATGACGGAGGGGCGGAAGTACTTGCGCACCGCGAGGGCCGCCGTCCTGGGGTCCATGCCATAGCGCCCACCGCCCACGTTGAGGAGGACGACGTCCGGGTGCAGCAGCTCCTGCACCAGCGCCATGTCGCCGAACAGCCAGGTGTCACCCGTGTGGTACAGCGAGCGCCCGCCTGGAAGCACCAGGACGTAGCCGAGGGGCCGACCGTCAGGCTCGCACGAGTGCATGGCCGGCACCGCGTGCACCGTGATGTCGCCGATGCGCGTGGAGCCGCCCACGTTCACGGTGAGCTGCTGGGCCTCGGGCACCTTGAGCCAGCGCAGCGTCTCGCCCGTGCCGACCACGGGGGCCCCGCTCAGGCGCGCCAGGGTGTGCACGTCCTGCGCGTGGTCGCCGTGCGAGTGCGTGAGCAGGATGGCCGCGGGCGGTGTCCGCGCGAGCTGCGCGAGGTCCTTCCAGGCCTCGGGCGCTCGGGGGTTCTCCTTCAACCAGGGATCAACGAGCAGGCGCGTGCCCCCGGGCGAGACGACCTCGAAGCCAGCGTGGCCAAGCCAGGTGACGCGGAACTGCTGCGGGGGCGGCGTGCTCGGAGCGGCGCCGAGCAGCGCCGCCAGGAGCGACAGGGAGAGGAGCATGGGGCGGGACCTCGCGAGGGCTCCGGCGCCGGGACCGACCCGACGGCGGGCTCAGCGGCGAGGATGTGCGGCCCGCCCCGCGCCCTTCTTGGGCGAAGTTGACGTGCCGCGCACGGCGCGCGCGTAGGCGCCCGGGCTCGTGCCGACGATGCGCACGAAGTGCCGGTGCAGCTGGCTCTGGTCGTAGAGCCCCACCTCCAGGGCCACGCGTGCGGCGGGGACACCCCGCGCGAGCAGCTCGCGCGCCCGGGAGATGCGCAGGTGCGTGAGGTAGGCGTGGGGCGTCAGCCCGAGTTCCTGGCGGAAGGTGCGCAGCAGGTGGAAGCGGCCCACGCCCGAGGCCACCGCGAGCGCGTCCAGGCTGACGCCCTCCGCGACGGATTCGTGCAGCAGGTCGCGTGCACGCAGCGCCGCGCGGCGAGCCCGGGGCGCTGCGTCCACGGGAACGCCGGAGCCTGCCCCGAGGAGCGCCGCCAGCATCCCGGCGAGCAGGCACTGCAACCCGAGCGCGTCGCTGTCCGGGTTCCCAAGCGCCGCGTGCAGGGCCAGCGCCTCGGCGCGTCCCTGCCCCTCCAGGAGCGTGGGCAGGTGCGGCGGTGCGCGCAGCCCCAGCTCGTGTGCGGTCCCCTCCACCAGCGGGGCCTCCAGGGTCATCGACTGGGCGGTCACCGGCGCGTGCACGCGCAGATCGCGGTGCACCTCACCGGGCTCCTTCAGCTTCAGCACCCCTGGGGCCTGCGTCCATGCTCGGCCGCGGTACCAGAAGTCGAAGGCGCCCGCGTAGACCGCCGTGACGCCGTAGCGCGTGGAGACGCCAGACCACAGCCGCGTGTCGCCCGCGACGCGGACGACCTCCACGCCCGCGAGCCGCGAGGGCAGCACCACCAGGCCAGGCTCCTCGCGTCGCATCGTGCCGCCAGTATGCAGCAACACCGCCGGGGCGAGTCCACGCGGACGGGTGTGGCCTCCACGCGCGGGCATGCGCTGGCATCACCCGGACGGATCAGTCCACCGAGTGCAGCCGCACCCCGGTGGGCGGATCCACCGCCGCACCGGGAGGGAGCCGGGCGGGAGGCCAGGTGCCGGGCCGCATCCTCATGACGCCCCCCGGGCAGGCTTGCGGGGCAGCCGCGCCGTCATCGCATCCAGGAGGACGCGCAGCTTCGGCAGGCGCTGCGCCCGCGCGGGGAAGTACAGGAAGAAGCCCGGGACGCTCGGCCCATACCCCTCCAGCACTTCTTCGAGCGTCCCCGCCTTCAGGTCGTCCGCCGCGACCTGCTCGTTGACGTAGGCCAGCCCGGCGCCCCATCTCGCCGCGGAGACCATGAGCGCCGCATCGTCGGTGATGAAGGGACCCTGCACCGCGATCCGATACTCGCGCCCGCCCTTCTCCAGCTCCCACGCATAGCGCTGTCCCGAGGAGCTCCTGCGGAAGCCGATGCAGTCGTGCTCCAGCAAGTCTTTCGGCCGCTTCGGCCGGCCCTTCCTCGCGAGGTACGCGGGCGAGCCCACCATGACGAACCGGAACGGCGGCGTCACCCGCACGGCCACCATCTCCTTCTCCACGGATTCGCTGAGCCGCACCCCGGCGTCGTAGCCGTCCGCGACGATGTCCACGTTGCGATTGTCCACGGACACGTCCACGGACAGCTCCGGATGGCGGGCCAGCAGCCCCGGCAGCACGGGCTCGATGACGAGCGGCACCGCGATGCGCGGCACCGTCAGCCGGAGCGTGCCCGACACGTGGTCCGCCCCGCCCTGCACCTCCTCCACGCCGGCCAGGGCCTCCTGCATCGCGGGCCCCACCCGGTCACGCAGCCGTCGGCCGGCTTCGGTGAGGTTCACGCTGCGCGTCGTCCGCACGAGCAGCGGCGTGCCCATGCGCGCCTCCAGTCCGCGCACGGCCTGACTCAACGCCGAGGGCGACACGCCCAATGCACGCGACGCCGCGGAGAACCCCCGCTTGTCGGCCACCGCGAGGAAGGCCACCAACCCGTTGAGCTGTCCCAGGCGCACCTTGAAGTCCTCCTTCAAATCCCATGTAGCAGTCAGCAGGTTCTCTTTGAAGTGCCCGGGACGCAGTCTTCCCCTCGTGAGCGGGGCACCCCTGCCCCACGACGAACACGGAGCAAGCGCCATGGAATACACGCGACTGGGCAACTCAGGGCTGGTGGTCTCCCGGCTGGCCTTCGGGGTGATGACGTTCGGCACGGGCAGCGTCCCCAGCGTCTACAAGGTGGACATGGACGCGGCGGGCGTCCTGGTGGACCGCGCGCTGGAGGCCGGCATCAACTTCTTCGACACCGCGGATGCGTACGCGGCCGGCCAGTCCGAGGAGATGCTGGGCAAGCTGCTCGGAGCGCGCCGCAAGGACGTGGTGCTGTCCACGAAGGTGGGCATGCGCACCGGCGAAGGGCTGCTCGACGGCGGCCTGTCGCGCCGCCACGTGCTGGCCTCGGCGGAGGCGAGCCTGAAGCGGCTGGGCACCGACTACCTGGACCTCTACATCGTCCACCGCTTCGACCCGCACACGCCCCTGGAGGAGACGCTGGAGGCGCTGGACCACCTGGTGCGCAAGGGCAGCGTGCGCTACGTGGGCTTCTCCAACTGGTCCGCGTGGCAGGCCGCGCGCGCGGTGGGCCTCCAGGAGCGCCACGGCCAGGCGCGCTTCACGGCCGCGCAGATGTATTACTCACTGGTGGGCCGCGACCTGGAGCACGAGGTGCTGCCCTTCGTGCAGGACGCCGGCATCGGGACGATGGTGTGGAGCCCGCTGGCCGGCGGCTTCCTGTCGGGCAAGTACACGCGGGAGAACCTCCAGGACGCCGACCACCGCCTCTCCGGCTTCGACTTCCTGCCCTTCGACAAGGAGGCGGGCTTCCGCGTGGTGGAGGTGCTGCGCGAAGTCGCCGAAGCCCACCGCGCGTCGGTGGCCCAGGTGGCCCTGGCGTGGCTGCTCGGCAAGCCGGGCGTGAGCACCGTGGTGCTGGGTGCGAGCAAGCTGTCGCAGCTGGAGGACAACCTGGGCGCGCTGAAGGTGCGCCTCTCCGACGAGCAGGTGCGGCGGCTCGACGAGGTGAGCCCCCACGCCCTCTACTACCCGAGCTGGTTCAACCAGCAGCTCCGAGACACCACGCTGGAGAAGGCGCTCGGGCGGTGACGGCTCACCCGTGGCGGAGCACCAGCAGCCGCAGCTCCGTCATGTCCTCCATGGCGTACTTCACGCCCTCGCGCCCCAGCCCGGAGCCCTTCACCCCGCCGTAGGGCATGGTGTCGACGCGGAAGCTCGGCACGTCACCGACGACGACACCGCCCACCTCCAGCTCGTCCCAGGCGCGCATCGCCCGCGTCACGTCCTGCGTGAAGAGGCCCGCCTGGAGGCCGTAGCGGCCGTCATTCACCCGGCGCAGGGCCTCGTCGAAGTCGCGGAACGGCTGGAGCAGCATCACGGGCCCGAAGGCTTCCTCCGCGCACAGCGGCGCGTCCTCGGGGACGCCCTCCAGCACCGTCGCCTCCAGCAGCGCGCCGCGCCGCCCTCCCCCGGTCAGCACCCGGGCACCGCGCTTCACGGCGTCCTGGATCCACCCCTCCAGCCGCCGCGCGGCGGGCTCGTCAATCAAGGGCCCGAGCGTGGTGGACTCATCCCGGGGGTTGCCCGCGCGCAAGGCCCGCGCCCGCGCGACGAGCCGCTCGCGCAGGGCGTCGTACAGCGACTCGTGCGCGAGCACGCGCTGCACCGAGATGCAGCTCTGCCCCGCCTGGAAGAAGGCGCCGTGGGCGATGCGGTCCGCGACGAAGTCCAGGCGCTCGCCCTGATCCGCGTCCACCACGCAGGCCGCGTTGCCGCCCAGCTCCAGCACCACCTTCTTGCGGCCGGCGCGGGCCTTCAAATCCCATCCCACCTTCTCCGAGCCGGTGAACGACAGCAGCTTCAACCGGTCGTCCTCGATGAACGGGCCCACGTCCTCCAGGCGCGTGGGGAGCACGGAGAAGGCGCCCTCGGGCAGGGCCGTCTCCGCGAGCACCTCCGCCATCAGCAGCGCGCTCACCGGCGTGCGGTCCGACGGCTTGAGGACGAAGGGGCAGCCCGCGGCGATGGCGGGCGCCACCTTGTGCGCCACCAGGTTGAGCGGGAAGTTGAACGGCGTGATGAAGGAGCACGGCCCCACGGGCACGCGCTGCGTGAAGCCCCGGTAGCCCGCCGTGCGCTGCGACACCTCCAGGTTGAGGACCTCGCCCCCGCCGCGCACGGCCTCCTCCGCCGCCGCCTTGAAGGTCTCGATGAGGCGCGTCACCTCTCCCCGCGCGTCGCGCAGTGGCTTGCCCGCCTCGATGCAGAGCGCGAGCGCGAACTCAGCGGCCCGCTCCTGGAAGCGGCGCACGCAGTGCTCCAGCACCTCCTGCCGGGCGTACGGGGCCAGCTTCCGCATGGGCCCCGTCGCGCGCACCGCGGCGGCGATGGCCTCCTCCACGGCGGCCGCGTCGGCGACGGCCACGCGCGTGACGACCTCTCCCGAATATTTGTCGGTGACGGCCAGCTCCGCATTGGGCTGCCGCGGTCGGTTGGCCAGGTAGTACGGGTAGCGTTCAGCCAGCATGGTGTTCTCCTCTTCCTCTCGCGGACTCATGACTCCACCAAAGCGCCGGCACCCAGCGCCCGCGCGGTGTCCGAGTAATCAATGGGCAGGTCGATGACGTGCACGCCGCCCGACTCCAGGCAGCGCGTGAGCGTGGCGCCGAACTCGGTAGCACTTGTCGGGCGGTGTCCGCGCGCGCCGTACGCCTCCGCGTAGCGGACGAAGTCCGGGTTGCCCAGCGTCATCCCGAAGTCAGGCAGGCCCATCTCCCCTTGCTTCCAGCGGATCATCCCGTAGCCGTCGTCGCGCACCACGACCACCGTGAGGTCGAGCTTCAGGCGCACCGCCGTCTCCAGCTCCTGCGAGTTCATCATGAACCCGCCGTCACCGCAGACGGCCACCACCTTGCGCCGGGGGTGGACGAGCTTCGCGGCGATGGCGGACGGCAGGCCCGCGCCCATCGTCGCGAGCGCGTTGTCGAGCAGCAGCGTGTTGGGCCGCCGGCAGCGGTAGTAGCGGGCGAACCAGAGCTTGTACATGCCGTTGTCCAGGCACACGACGCCGTCATCCGGCATGGCGCGCCGCACCTCCGCGACGAGCCGCGCGGGGTAGATGGGGAAGCGGTCATCCTCGGCGCCGCTCACGAACTGCGCGTCGAGCCCCGCGCGGGAACGCTCGAAGGGCGTGAAGTCCCAGTGCGAGCGCGCCCCCACGCCCTCCGCGATGCGCCACACCGCGTTGGCGATGTCCCCCGTCACCTGCACCTGCGGGAAGTACACGGGGTCGACCTCCGCAGAGGAGAAGTTCAGGTGGATCACCGTGCGGCGTCCGTCGCGCATGACGAATGGGGGCTTCTCGATGACGTCGTGGCCCACGTTGAGGATGCAGTCCGAGGCCTCGATGGCGCGGTGGACGAAGTCGCCGTCGGACAGCGCCGCGGTTCCCATCCACAACGGGTGCGTCTCATCCAGCACGCCCTTGCCCATCTGCGTGCTGAAGAAGGGCAGGCCCACGCGGTCCACGAAGGCGCGGAGCATCTCCGACGTGAGCTTGCGGTTCGCGCCCGCGCCCACCATCAGCAGCGGGCGGCGCGCCGACGCGAGCGTCTCCACCGCCTGGGCGATGGACGCCTCGTCGGCCACGGGCCTGCGCAGGACACCGGGCGACAGGGGCACGGCGTCGGTGGACTCGCGCGCCACGTCCTCGGGCAACTCCAGATGCGTGGCGCCGGGGCGCTCCTCCTCCGCGCGGCGGAAGGCTTCGCGGACCGCTGACGGCACGTGCTCCGCGGAGACGAGGGTGCGGGTGGACTTGGTGAGGGGCCGCATCATCCCGACGACGTCGACGATCTGGAAGTGGCCCTGCTTGCTGGCCTTGATGGGCTTCTGGCCGGTGAGCATCACCATGGGCATGGCGCCCAGCTGCGCGTACGCGGCGGCGGTGACGAGGTTGGTAGCCCCCGGCCCCAGCGTCGCCAGACACACGCCCGCGCGCCCGGTGAGCCTGCCCTGCGTGGCGGCCATGAACCCGGCGGCCTGTTCGTGGCGGGTGACGACGAGCCGCATGTTGGCGGCGCGCATGGACTCCAGCAGGTCCAGGTTCTCCTCGCCGGGAAGTCCGTAGACACAGCGCACGCCCTCGGCTTCGAGCGCTTTGACGAACAGGTCTGATGCCTTCATGGGGGTCCCTCTCCTTGGCGACGAGGAAGATGTACCCGCGGGCAGCGATTCGTACATTCGCTTGTTCTCATCGACCCGATAGATGCCATCTATGATGGTGGCATGGAGCTCCGACACCTCCGCTACTTCTCCGCCGTCGCCGACACGCTGCACTTCGGGCGCGCCGCGCGGCGGGTGCACATCTCCCAGCCCACGCTGTCGCAGCAGGTTCGTCAGTTGGAGGAGGAGGTCGGCACCCCGCTCTTCGAGCGGGCCCGCGCAGGAGTGCGGCTGACACAGGCGGGGGAGCTGTTCCGCACCTATGCCTCGCGCGCGCTGGAGGACGTGAACGCGGGCCTGTCGGCGGTGGGCGCGCTGCGGGGGCTGGCCACGGGGGCGCTGCGCGTGGGCTACCCGCCGAGCATGCGCGGCATCGTGGTGCCGGCGCTGGCGGCGGTGCTGCGCAGACACCCGGGACTGGCGCTGAGCGCGGAGGAGGCCGTCGTGCGGAGGCTGGAGCGGCGGCTCGCGGACGGCAGGCTGGACGTGGGGCTGGGCTATGCGCCCGCGCGCCTCACCGACCTGGAGGCCGAGCCCGTCTTCGACAGCCGGCTCGTGCTCGTCGTCTCACGGGGGCACGCGCTGGCGAGCGCGGAGTCCGTGGGGGTGAAGCTGCTCGCGGAGGAGTCGTTCGCGCTGCTGTCGCGCGGGCTGCGGGTGCGCGCCCGGGTGGACGCGCACTTCGCGGCGATGCGACTCGTCCCCCGGGTGGCGCTCGAATCGAACGCGGTGGCCACCGTGCTGGCCATCGTCCGCGCGGGGCTCGCCGTCACGGTGCTGCCGGAGCCGAGACTCGCGGACGCCGAGCGCCTGGTGGTGAAGCGGCTGTCCCCCGCGCCCCGCTCGGAGCTGGCGGCGCTCCTCTGGCGCAAGGGAGCGCCGCGCACGCCCGCGGCGGAGCTGTTCGCGGCGGAGGTCCGCGCGCGGGCGAAGGAGGACGCGGGCTGAGCAGACTTCAGGCGCCCGCGCTGACCTTCATGCCGAGCATGGGGCGGTACACCGCGCGGTAGGACCAGGCCAGGTAGATCTCCAGCGCCAGGAGCACCACCGCGAGCCCCACGCCCGAGGGCGCCAGGAACGCGTGGAACAGGAAGATGTTCACGATGACGGGCGCGATGAGCGCCAGCGCCAGCGGCACGAAGCGGTTGAGCAGGAACAACGCCCCCGCCACCACCTCCGTGCCCTTCACCAGCCCGAACAGGTAGCCCGTGGCCTTCATCGCCATGGCGAAGGCGAGCGCCGGATCCGCCGGGTCCATCTTCGGCTGCGGGATGAATTCGAGGAAGCCGTTCAGGCCGAAGACGAAGAAGACGAGCCCCAGCAGCACACGGGCCACCGTGGGCAGGTGGCGGGCCAGCGACTTCTTCTGGGAATGCTCCACGGGGGTGGAGGGAATGGCGGTGTCCATGGGTGCTCCGTTCAGGGAAATGCGGCTTCTACTTCACGTCGAACGAAGCGCCCACGCATCGACACCGCTTTCCATTTTCCAGGGAGGCCCACACACAGGCCCACACCTCCCTGGGGGACAGGCTTCGGCTTCATCCGCCCGCGTGGAGCGCGAAGACGTCCCGCAGCCCCGCGATGAGCGCGTTGCCGGGGTACGGCTCGCCGAGCGGCCCCAGCGCGTCACGCAGGGCGGTGAAGAGCGCGCGGACGTGCTGGGCATTCGCGCGGCCCCAGGTCAGGGCATGGACGATGTCCTCGCTCCCCTTCCGGAAGTTCTCCAACGCCTGGGCATAGGGCGCGGCCGTGGGGATGGTGATGCGCAGCAGCAGCCCCAACATCGCGAGGACCTCCGTGAAGTCATACCGGCCCGACTTCGCGTCGTGGAAGGATTCGAGCCGGACGTACTCCCGACAGAACCAGTTGCCGATGTAGGCAGCGGCCTTCCCGGCGCTTTCCTCCACGCTCACGGTGAGCTGCGAGTGGAGCTCCGGATCCACCTGCGTCACCAGGGAATGGCGAACGGTCACCGACCGCAGGGAGGTGCTGTCGAAGCGGCGCGTGGGCAGGTTGCGCAGCGGCGTCCCATCGAAGGTCACCACCTCCAGCTTCGGCAGCCGCGTGAGGACCTCCGGGAAGTCCCACATGAGCTGGACCCGGCTCCAGCCCCCGAAGGCCCTGCGGACGTAGGAGTAGGGGTTGTTGACCAGGTTCACCGTCCGCAGCTCGACGCACTCCGCGAGCGAGTCCGGCAGTCGCCAGAGGCAATTGTATTCAACGTTCAGCACCCGCAGCTTCTTCAGCGCGCCGATGGACTCGGGCAGCGCCAGCAGGCCATTGAGGCTCACATCCAGTTCGCGCAGCTCCGTGAGCAGCCCCAGCGCTTCCGGGAGCGTGCGCAATTCATTGCGCCGGAGGTTGAGTTTCTCCAGGCCACGGAACAGGAACAGTTCGTCCGGCAGCGACGTGAGCCCCTTGGCCTCCAACGTCAGGCTCTTCACCTTGTCGGGCTCCGCCATCTTCTTGGAGACCAGCTGATGGAACGCGCCCCGGACGCTCGTGAAGACAGGGCGGGAGATGGGCTTGCCCGCGCTCAACAGGTTCCGCGCCTTGTCGAGCAGGACGCGCTCGTCGGCCACCACCGCCGGAACGAAGACACCCTTGGCGTCGTAGGGGTCGTCCGACGCCTCCACCCCGGCAGACACCGCGAAGACTTTCGAGCCCTGCCCCTGGTAGCGGTACGCATCGACTGCGCCCTCCACCTGGAAGGAGTAATCCGAGGCGACGGTGCGGGCCACGAGGTCGCCTCCCACGGAGACACTGCCGTGGTTGTAGACCGCCACGAAATCCCCGGTCATGACGTCACCGGCGACGCGCAGCCGCGCCCCCCCCATTGCGATGCTCGTCGCGAAGAGGTTTCCGTCGACCTGGAGGAACGGTCCGAAGTCGTTATCCGCATTGAATACGCAACCCTCGACGGTGAGGTTGCCTCGCACGATGAGTCCGGTAAAGGGCGACGCATCCGGGTCCTCCAGCGCGAAGATGCCCCGGTGGAAGTCGAGCCACAGCTCGTGCGGCACGACGACGTCGCCGGAGAGGACGAGGACGCGGTCGTCATCCTGCTCGGAGTTGCCCGGGACCTGCACCGAGTCCTTCACCTGCTCCCAGGTGGTGGACTCGAAGGCGAGGTCGCTGGACCAGAAACCCTTCGCGACCCGGGCCGCAACCTGTTTGCGTGCGAAGGCCCCGGCCGCCTCGGCGGAAGCGAAGGTGCGGGACTCGCGCTTGCCGTCCGTGCCGACCTTGCCGTGGTGCAGCTCCAATTGCGCACCGTGCTGGACGTAGGACCAGAACCCGCGGGTCTTGCCTTCCACTCCCTCGAGTCGCATCGCCAGGCGGGGTGGGGCCACGGGGAGCTGGGGAGTCTTCATGGGCCCCGGCTTCTATCGTGAATCCCCCCGGCTTCGGGGCCGATAGGATGCGCGCCCATGCTCCTTTCCAAAGAGGAGTTCCTGCCCCGAGCGGAAGCCACGCTCGCCGGACTCGACAGCGCCGTCCGCGAGGCGCTCTCCCATCACGGCAATCCCTCGGTCTCGTCCCTCGCCAGCGCGTTCAAGGGGAAGGCTCCGCTCACGCCCGTCGACTTCGTCCGGGCGTTCCATCCCGGGCCGCTCACGGACATCGGCTTCGCGGCCGTGGTGCTGCGCGACGTCCTCGAGCCCGTGGACGCGGTGCTCGGGGATTCGGTCACCAAGGCCCGGGTCGTGACGGGGACCGCGCGGGCTCCCGGCTCGTTGTTCGTCTCCTGTCCCCTCATCGTGCTCGGGGACCTGGAGGTGGACGGCGTGCTGTCGGACTGTGGGCCGGATTCGACCGTCGTGGTCGTGGGCCGCTGTGTCGCGAAGGGACTGCGGACGTCGGGGAACTTCCTGGTCCTCGGCGACCTCGTGGTCCGTGACGTCATCCAGGGCGTCTACAACGATGAGAGCCTCGTCGTGGCGGGCGACCTGACGACGCGCTTCCTCGACGAGAATGATCACGACGTCTCGTGCTACGGCGAAGTCCACGCCGAGCATCACCTCGAGAATGGCCGCTCCGGTGGCGAAGCCGCGTCCCTGGCGTCCACCTTCCTCGTGCCCGAGCTCTGGAACCTCGATCTCGAGGAGCTCCACCACGACGATCTCTTCGAGCGCATCCGGCGCGGCGAGCCGGTCTTCACGTCGACGCCACAGGAGCAGCAGTTCCGCGAGCCGGATGAGCCCACGGAGCAGGAGCTCGAGGGGCTCGACATCGAGGGGATCGTGGCACGGGCGTCGTTCCAGGCGCGAGCGAACGATGTTGTCTATGCGCGGCGGGAGACGGGCGAGGTGTGGCTGATGCGTCCTGGCAGCTTCCCCGTGGCCATCTACGACGGGGAGAAGTTCCTCGCGGAGGAAGGGACGCCGCCAGCCCTCGCCGCGACGCGGGCGTCCGAACGCGTGACCCTCTGGCGCAGGCGGGGCGACCTCTTCCTGGAGATTGAACGCTTCGACGCCATCGTTCAGCTCCATGCGGGCAACAACAATGGGTGGAAGCGGACGTTCCGCTTCGCCTTCGACGGGCCTGACGCCGCCGCGCGCGAGGTGCGGCGGCTGGAGGCCCGCTACGCAGGGGACTTCCTGCGCGTGACGACCACGGTTCCCGGCCGGGGCCCGCTGGAGCGCGAGCTTTCGAAGTACGGAGACAAGGCGCAATACACCTCGGCCATCGTGGAGGGCACGACGCTGGTCACCCAGGACGGCGAGCGCCGGAGCTTCGATGACGAGGCGTCCGCGCTGAGCGCCCTGGAGGACTGGCTCGCCGAGAAGCGCCGGGACGGGTTCGACCTGAAGATCCTCGAATGGAGGCCCTTTGGCCTCCTGGGAGCGAAGGGATAAACTCCGCCCGGTCGTGCGTTTCCGCGCTGGGGGGCCTCATGGCAGAGCGACGTGAATGGGTGTTTGGAACGCATCGGGCGCACTTCGAGGAGCCCGACGTCCTGTTCGTCGACTTCAACGGCGCCACGGGGCTGGAGGATGCGAAGCGCGTGCAAGCCATCGTTCAGGAGGTGGCGGTCCAGGGCCCGGTGTTCGTCGTGGTGGACATCGACGGTTCCACCATCGACAAGGCCGCGCGCGACTACTTCAGCAAGGAGTCCAGCCCGGAGCGGTTGCGAGGCGTCGTCTACGTCGGCTCGCACCGCTTGCAGATGGCGAGCGCCAAGGCCGTCGCCTTCGCGCTCTACCTCACCGGGAAGCTGAAGGGAGACGTCGACTTCGTCACGACGATGCAGGCCGCGCGAGAGCTCATCGAACGCAAGCGCGCGAAGGCCCGCTGAACCCGGGCCACGTCGCGGGAGAACGAAGATGAACGATTGGAATCTCCCCTGGGAAGGTGGATGCCGCTGCGGACAGGTGCGGCTGAGGATCAGCGCACCGCCCCTGCTCACGATGGCCTGCCACTGCACGGGCTGCCAGCGGATGACCGCGAGCGCCTTCTCCTTGAGCGCGGCAATCCCAACCGAGGGGTTCCTGGTCACGCAGGGAGAACCTGTCATTGGAGGCCTCCACGGCGCGAGCCGTCATTACTTCTGCCCGCACTGCATGAGCTGGATGTTCACGCGGCCCGAGGGCCTGGACATGTTCGTCAATGTCCGCGCGACGATGCTCGACGACGCCCGCTGGTTCACGCCGTTCATCGAGACGTGGACGAGCGAGAAGCTTCCCTGGGCGAGCACGCCCGCGGTCCATCGCTACGCGAAGCTCCCGGAGTTCAGCGAATATGAAGGGCTGACGGCGGAGTATGCGAAGAAGGCCGCGAAACCGACGGCGCGGTGACCCGAGCGCAAGCGCGCGAAGGCCGTGGCGTCCGCCAGACCGATTGCCTGCCGTGGGGCGCCGTTCCCCCGGCGTTCGGGACCGTTCGGCGGCGCGGCCACCGCGTCACCCGTGAGGGCTGCGAGGGTGGCCTCATGGCGCAATCGCTGACGACAACGGAGACGCGGTCCTCCCTGGCCCCCACGCTGAAGTCCGCGCCACGGTGGCGGTCCCGGCTCGCGTTCCTCCTGGGGCTCGTCCTGGCGCCCGTGGCGCTGTGTTTGTGGGGACTCGCCACCTGGGTGGGTGCTTCGGTGTCGGGATGGGGGTACGTCGCCGGCCTCCTGCTCCTGTCGGCGGGGCTCCTGTCCCGTGCGCGGCGGTGGCTGAGCTGGGGCGGCTTCGCGCTGTTGCTCCTCGTCGTCTCGTCACGGCTCGTGTTCGCGCGAGGGACGCGCCTGGAGACGCTTCACCTTCCGGAGGAAGGCCACCGCTGGGTGAATCGCCTCGTCGATGAGCGGGATGGGACGCTGCTCGCGGCGCACGCGCTGCTGCTCACCGGGCGCCTGCCTCGCTCGGACACGCGCGGGTTCGTCCCGGCGCTGGAGGCCGCGTTCGAGCGGATGGGCACCGCCGAGGGGATGGTTGCCACGCCCGCCATCGCGACCTGGCTGGGGCTCCAGTCCGCGGAGTCCTTCGATGCGCTGGTCGTCCCTCCGGAGGGCCGGGACCGTCCGGACTCGGCCGTGGTCTTTCTTCACGGCTTCGCCGGCAACTTCGCGGTGTATTGCTGGGAGATGGCGCAGGCGGTGCGGAGCATCTCCGCGCTCACCGTCTGCCCCTCCGTGGGTCCCTCCGGGAGTTGGTGGGAGCCGCAGGGGGAACGCACGCTGAAGGCCACCTACGCATGGCTTGCGGCGAAGGGCATCCGTCGCGTCTACCTGGGAGGGCTCTCCAACGGAGGCGTCGGCGCCAGCAGGCTGGTGCATCGCGGGGTCCCACCGGGACTGGAGCTTCGCGGGCTCATCCTCGTGTCCGGGGCGGAGACCGGAGCGCCCCCGCCAGGGGTGCCCACGCTGGTGGTGCAGGGGCGGACGGACACGATGATGCCCACGTCGTCCATGAGGGCCTTCGCCCACCGCCTGGGTGGGAAGGGGACCTATGTGGAACTCGACAGCGGCCACTTCGCCTTCCTCGACCGCCATGAAGACTGCAGGCGCGCCATCTCCACCTGGCTTCGACAGCGTGAAGGCGAGGTGCACTGAGCTGCCATCCAGGGGCTGTCTGGGCGTGACCCGGTGCGCTCAACCGGTCAACGCAACACTTGCTGCAGTTTGGCAGCGGGAGTTTCAAACCCCAGTGTCTTTCGCGGGCGCTGGTTCAGTCGGAGTGCCACTGCGTCCAGGTCCCGTTGAGAGAAGGCCGAGACGTCCGTTCCATCCGGGAAGTACTGCCGAAGGAGCCGGTTGGTGTTCTCGTTCGTTCCTCGCTGCCCGGGTTTCTACGGGTCACAGCAGTAAATGGAGAAGTCGGTCGCCATCGCGAGCTCCCGGTGCTTCGCGAGTTCCGTTCCGCGATCCCACGTCAGTGAGCGCCGGAGTGTTCGAGGCAGCTTGCGTGCCGCCACGGTCAGGGCCCGGACGACGTTGGCGCTGTCCTTCCCGGCGACCTTCACGAGCATCGTGAAGCGCGAGTGTCTCTCGCCGCCGCTGTGCACCTCGCGGATGCCACGCCCTGAGGTGGCGCTCTGGGAGGTCCGATCCGCTGGGTTCTGGCCGCAGCCCTACCGCACCCTGGAGGATGAAGCTCTTTCCCGCTGGGGGACTTGATGAGGGTACATCGCGCTGTCGCGCTACTCCTGCTGGTTTGGCTGACAGGCTGTGCCTCAGGGCGCGTGGTGCGCTTGGAAACGGGCCAGGGGCCGCCAGTCGTCTTCACGCCTCACAACGGCGAAGCCGGGCCGGTGGAGGTGGAGCGGCGCGAGTTCAAAGCGGCCGTGGCGAGGCTGGCGCGGGACGTGAGGCTCCCGGCCAATCCCCAGCAGGCCGCGCGGCGCCTGATGGGAGTGGACGCCCGAGGCGGCACGTACCTCTTCGATCCGCGCACCCGGCGGATGACGCCACTGGAGGGGGCTGCACTGGCCTCCGACATGCCGCAAGCGGAGGTGGAGCTGACGCGGGCATATCTGCGTTGGTGCGAGCGCACCGGGCGCAAGGGCGACTGTCTGCGTTTGCTGGCGGAGAGTCCCACCGTCACCGGAGACGGGCGCTATGCGCTGGCCATGGCCATGGCTCAAGGTGTTGTTTTAGAGGAGATGCTGGATGCCTTCAAAGACATGGCCGACCCGCACGCGGTGCTCTCGGCGGCGCTGTGGACCATGACCCTCTATCTGGTCCTCTGGTCGGTGCCCGAGCCGGTGAGCAAGGGCCTGGCTGCTGTGATGACGGCGACAGCCATTGTCTACCTCGGGGTGGACACCTTCTGGACGCTGATCGCGGGCTTCAAACGGCTGGTGGAAGAGGCGGACCGGGCCACCACGTTTGACGAGCTCCGCGATGCGGGTGAGGGCTACGGCAAAGTGATGGGCCGGAACGCGGCGCGCGCCTTCGCGCTGCTGGCGACGGTGGCCATCGGTAACACGGCTGCGGGCTTCGCTTCGAAGGTGCCGACGCTGCCCGGTTCCGCCCAAGCGGCGGCGCTGGCCGGGGGCCGCGCGGGTCTCCGCCTTGCCGCCGTGGGCGAAGTGGGTGCGGTGGCGGTGACGGGCGAGGCCGTCACGGTGGCACTCGCCCCCAATGCGGTGGCCATGACGGCACGGGCCATGGGGGGCACGGCTGCCGCCCCAGTGGATGCGGAGGGCCACGACCACCACATCGCCACGAACAAGTGGTGGAAGGCCACGAACAATGAAGGTCCGTGGTCTCCCAAGTTCCAGAGGATCTTCGATAAGGCGGGCATGTCGCTGGACGACCCGGCGAACATCGTCCACGTCAAGGGCCACAAGGGACCTCACCCGCAGGCGTACCATCAACGCATTCTCCGGCGCCTGTCTGACGCAACGGAGGGGTGTCGCACCATGCAGCAATGCCGCGAAGCGCTGACAGCCGAACTCGGCCGGTTGGGGGAGCAGATTGCCACTCCGGGCACCAAGCTGAATAAACTGGTCACCGGCACCTAGGATCACGACAATGGCTCACATGGTAAGGCGCTACTTCGATCTGAGCGACGACATGACCATTCCAGGCCGGTGGGTGCTCGGCACTCCCACCGACGCTCAAGGCCGGGAGGTGGACGACCCCTGGATGTTCTATCGGGGCCAGCAACTTCCAGACCTGGGACGCTTGAAGCTTCCCATGGATGTACCCGGCAGGGCGCTCGACTTCTCACTCGCGGCGTTCGCGGCCCCGGTGGTCCACGCCCGAGTGGCTTCCGCGCTCACGGAGCTAGCCCCCGAGGAAGTGCAGACCCTGCCCGTGGAGATAGAGGGCCACCCTGAGCCGTTCTTCATTCTCGTGGCGACCCAACTCATTCAGTGCATTGACGAGAAGGCCACCGAGGAATTTCAGAAGTGGACGCCGGAGGACGGGCGCCCTGAGAAGGTTGGAAAGTACCGAGACGTTTGGGGAATGCGGATTGACGCTTCGCAGGTAGGTGACGCAAAGGTGTTCCGCGCTTGGGGATGGCCCATCGTCCTGATCGTCCGCGAGGAAATCCGCGACGCACTTGAGCGCATGGGCGCCACGGGAACGAAGTTTGAAGAAGTTTGAGGGCAGGTGCCACGGCTCTGAGGTGGTTCTCGGTGCCGGTGCTGGTCAATGCCGCGCGCCGGGTGGGCTCCACGGCCCATGGAGCGGCGCGTACCCTCCGGGAGAGCAGCCTACCTGTGGCGGACACTCGCGTAGGTGCTAGAGCGCCGATCAGGTTACGGCGAGGGAGCAGGCAAGCGGTAGGGGATCGACGCGGGCTGTCGTCGAGTGCATAGGTCGCCACCTCACGGAGGTGGCTCATGGAACGCTGGAAGCCGGCTGTGGAGCAGAGCGCACGGGAGCAGCGCCTGCTGAAGCTCGCGGGGAAGAGCAGGAAGCTTTTCGTCTTCCTGCGCGAGCATCGGCACGAGTTGTTCGACGAGGCCTTTCAGGACGAGCTCGAGGCAATGTACCGACAGACGGGCCAGGGGCAAGCGCCGCAACCGCCCGCGATGATGTGCATGGCGCTGCTGGTGCAGGCCTACACGCAGGCATCGGACGCCGAAGCCGTGTGTCTCTCGGGCACCGACAGCCGGTGGCGAATGGTATTGGACCGACTCGGCGCGGACGAGGACGCGCCAGCCTTCTCCCAGGGCGGGCTGCAGCAATTCAGGGAGCGACTCATCGCGACCGATTCAGATTCGACAGGGCGTGGCGGCCGATAGGCGCATCTCCATCGAAGACCCGGACATGCGCCACGGGCGGAAGAGCAAAAGCAAGCGCTTCAATGGCTACAAGCAGCACGTCGGCATCGACCTCGACACCGAACTCGTGGTGGCCTGCGCCGTGACACCCGCCAACCGCCCCGAAGAGGAGGCGACGGGCGCACTGCAGGAAGACATGGCCCACCAGGACCTCTATCCCGACGTACTGCTCGTCGACAGGGCGTACCTCAACAGCTCAATGGCCGAGGACGTGCTGGCGAGCGGCGGCGATATCGTCTGCCGGCCGTGGCGAGGAGCCAGCGCGAAGCCTGGACTCTTCGGCAAGCGCGACTTCAAAGTGAACATCCGCGACGGCACCCTCACGTGCCCTGCGGGCGAGGTGGAGCCCTTCGAGCCCGGCGCCGTCGTGCAATTCGACCCGGAAGCCTGCGGGCCGTGCAAGCTGCGCCCCAGTTGTACCCAGGCCGCGTCCGGCAAAGGGCGCAGCGTCACGATGGGCGACGACGAGCGGCTCCAGAAGCGCCTTCGCTCACGTCTGCGGTCGAGCACGGGCCGCGCAGGACTCCGCGAGCGTGTCGGCGTCGAGCATTGCCTGGCACATCTCGCCAACCGCCAGGGCCCGAAGGCCCGTTACCGCGGCACGCGCCGCAACCTCTTTGACCTCAGGCGACTCGCGGTCGTCCAAAACCTCGAGGTCGCCGCGCGCTACCAACTCGCGGCGTGACCTAACCTGTTCGGCGCTCTAGACCAGAAGTTGTGAGTCTTGGTCAGTTGTTACCTGCCGAGCGAGAATCGTGAGCGGTCGTTTGGTCATGGGGAAGAGCTGGTGGGGCAATTCCTGCACCACTTCGCCCGCGCGGCTTCATTGCTTGGCGTAGACCCTGGCTGGCTGCTCGTTGTCAGTGGTTCTCAGTTCTTGCCGGAAACAATTTTTCGGGAAGTCTGGGCGGGCTCAAGAATGGCTTGGTATTCAGGTCTCAACTCTTTCGGAAACATGGCTGGATTTGTTCTTTCCAAAACAAGATTATTCAGGCGATTCATGTCGAACAAGCGACTTGCTCGCTCGCTGTTCAAAGTGTAGGTCGCGAACTCAAAAAGGCCCCCATCGCCCACCCTGAACTGGTCGGTCTTGTCGACAATGAATTTGATGATTTGAGGCAAGACTACCTCGGGCGCCACCTCGGCAGACTCAAGGAGCGCGTCAGAGAATGTCTTCCAACCCGCAAAGGGTTGCCCGTCAAAGTTCTTCTGTCTTACTCGCTCAAGGCCCCAGCAGTTTATTAACAGAACGTCCAGTTCTGCTTCCCGAAGCGCATCCACCAGACGCTTGGGGTCTTGTGAGGTAAATGAAGCCTCAAGTAGAGGTATGAATGACGCTCTGATTTCATCGCCTTGGGTCTGCGGAACAAGTTCGTGGACATTGTCCTCTTTCGTCAAAAAGAAATAAAGAAGCGTATGGGTCAACTGAAGATTGACTGGCGTGGTCAGCTTGACGAGTTCCTTGAGAAGAGAAGGAAGAGCCTCGTTCTTTCCGCCCAGCATCATATTCCAGATGGTCATGACGCTTGGAGGGTAGCGACTTTTCCAGTCGGCAGGTGAGCGCCTTAGTTCGGCATGGACAGTGGCATCCAGGAGTTTGGCCAGCTCGGAAGAGTCAAGCGTCCTGCTCGCAAAGGTTCTGACCGTATCGAGTTGGGATGCTTTGAGGAGATGGGACACTAGTTCGCTGGGAGAGTTGGACTTCCAGAGAGTAATACTTTGGAGGATGGATTGGTCCTGCTCGTCGGTGGGCAGCGGCTCAAGCGACAGATAGCGCTTCCAATAGTCGCGATGCGTTCTTACGGAGAGCCCCTGGGGCTTGCTTTCTGCGACTCGCTGCTTTCCCGGCTTGCTCCAGTTTGGGAAGACGAAGTCGAGAATCTCCTCTATTGCAGCTCGCTTCGGACTTGCTGCCGCTCCCACGAGAGCGTCGAGCTTTATCTCGAAGTTCGACCTTGCTTCCGTGTTCGTGCTTGATTCTCGGGGCACCCTTTCGCTTCTAATCTCGTCGACATAGTCCACTATCAGTGCAAATACATCTGGTTCCGATGCGCGGAGCAGTGACATTGAGAACAGGTCGTCAAAGTCGATTTCGCCCCTCAGTGCATCCCAGGCGTCAATACAGTGTCGAAGAGCGTATTTTAACTTGCGTGGATTGTTGCAGATGGTTGCCAGTGCAATTGGCAAAGTGAGTGCGCTGGCAGAGCTGTCGAGAACTCCGTCAAGCCAGTCGTTTATGGAGTTGCTTCGAAGGTGCATGCGCGCGGAGGGCGATGCGGGGTCGATAAATTCTCTTGATGCCAGACAGCCATTGATGAATATTGATAGTGTTTTCCAGATTGTCTTTGGCTCGATTGTTGGGAGGGGCTCGACAATCCTGGCTATCTTTTCGATGTCGAATCTGGCGCTCAGTAGGGTCGATGCGAACACGACTTGGATGGATGTCGCTTCTGATATCGAGTGAAGAAGCGACCGAATAGGGGCAAGCCGTTCGACTTCCGGCGGGTGCGTGGTGGATGTGGAACCTGCAAAACGCTCCAGATCCTCGATCCAGAGAACAAAATGTATGTCTAGTGCTGCGGTTACTTGGTCAAAGTCGGCGAGAATTGCGGTCGGCGGGCGATTGCGTCGGAATAGCTTGGCCCAGCCGACACCTGCGTTTTCGATGGTGCTAATATACTCGTCGGGAAGGCCGGCAATGGGAGTTGTGCTGACGTGCTGTCCCAGTTCTTCTGTTAATGAACTCAATATGCCGTGGATGGCTGCATCTACTGTGTCGAACGGCCACAGGCTGATGCGCACGACGGCAACTGACCGACCGAGCATGCCGGCGTTGTTCAGGTCGTGAAGCACGAGATTGTAGATGGATGTCTTCCCGGCTCCGAGTTCGCCGATCAGTGCGATGGTTGGTGATTTATCGAGGCGAGGTTTGACTCTGTTGGCAATTCTTTGGGCAGTTGGATTTCGCCTGAACACATCCAAATCTGGACGGTTGATTGGCGTGTCATTCTGGACCCAATCGCGGAGTTTCAAGAAGTCGATTGCTGATGAATGGGCCACGGGCTTCGCAGGAGGTAATGCTTGAGTGTTCGAACCGAGTAGTTCGGCAATTCTTAATTGTTCGTTGCTGGCGCCGATTGCCGAGACGAGCAGTGGCGCGACAATGAGCAGCATGACAACGAAACCAATCCCGACTAATATGTCCGGCCAGGTGGTGAATAGGAAATCTCTGATTTCTTCCGAGCTGAGTCCGGGGCATTGTAGCCCCTGTGTGGTTGAGGGGCTTATTGCAAGAAAGAAGACGAGCCAAATGAGCCCCAAGAGCGCTGCGAACCAGGATGGAGGATACCGCCAGAAATAGCGAAGGCCACTCCAGGCAGGTGCGCGATTGCGATCCCACAGGAGTATGGAAACGATGAGAAGCGTAAGCGCAGGGAGCCAGGCCCACTGCGCAAAATCAGTTAGTTCCTTGCAGTTAGGCGCCAATCGCAGGGCGAATAACGCAGCCGCGCTGGCGGGTAGCGAGAATGCTGTGATTTCGAGCCAGCGCTTGTGGATAGCGTTGCGATGTTTTGCGTTGTTCAAAGGGCTTCCATGGAAATGGGCTGAATCTGGATTCAGGCTGTTGGGAGCATTCAACCAGAAGGGGCTGGTCAGGGCGATGCTGACGACGCATTGTCCTTGCCAACCATCAGCCGACGGATAATGGGTACGGGTTGGTAGCTGTAGGAGACCACTGGGTCATGTCCAGGGTGCGCGAGTGGAAATGGTTTTCAAGGACGTCGTTAGTCCGCCTTGTCCAGCGGAGGCAGCGCAGCTTGGTCTATCGCCTCGGCAGCGCCGCGAGTTGGTTCTTCAGGTACGCTAATACCACTTGGTCACATCCGAGAGGGCAGTTCAGGCGGAGCTCTGGGGTTGATGGCTCTGTTGCAGAAGGGGCAGGTGCCAATCTGCTTGAGCAGGAGGGGCTGCAACGCGCGTCGCACCATCGGCAGCGTCCAGTGCACCCGGCTCCGTGGGGAAAAGCGCCCGACGGAGCGCGAGGAAGCCGTGGGCCACGGCGCAGAGGGTGGCGTGGTGGTGGAAGCCACGCCACGTGCGTCCTTCAAAGTGGTCGAGACCGACTTCTCCCTTCATCTCCTGGTAGTCGCGCTCGACGCGCCAGCGCAGCTTGGTGAGGCGCACGAGCTGCTTCAGGGGCGTGCTCGCGGGCAGCGTGGAGAGGTGGAATTTGGTGGGTGCCTTCTCGTGCCTCGGCCATTCGCACAGCAGCCATTGTTCATCGCCTGGGGCCAGTCCCAGCGAGTGACGATGCGCGGTGCGGATACGCAGGGCCGCGAAGCGCGAGCTCCGCGAGCCATTGGCGCCTTCGCGCCAGCTCACCAACTTCCAGTCAGTTCGCGGCAGTCCCTCGGCCAGCTTCTCGACGGCCAGGGGCTTCGCCTCGCCATAGCGGTAGCGCGTGCGCGCGGGCCCGCTCATTCGCGCTGGCTTCGCAGGAATGGGCGGAGGCTCGAATCCCGGAGGCCAGACAACCGAGTCGCCCCGAATACCGACGATGTACGGCAGCCCCCGGCGCGTCAGTTCCTCGCGGAACTCAACCTCGTTGCCGTACCCCGAGTCCGCGAGGAGCAGGCGCGACTTCACGCCCCAGCCCAGCGCCCGCTCAAGCAGCCCGAGGGCAATCTCCCGCTTCGTCTCGAACGAGACGTCCTGCGGCACGCCCACCTTTCGCAGGCGTTTCGTGTCAGACGTCCATTCCGCCGGGAGGTACATCCGCATCCCGATGCAACCGCTGCCCTTCTCGCTCGCCACATGCAGGCTGACGGCCACCTGGCAGTTGTCGGTGCGGCCCAGCGTGCCCGAGTACTGCCGGGCCACGCCCACCGAATGCCTGCCCTTCTTGGGGAAGCCAGTGTCATCCAACACGAGGGCTTCGAGGTCCGGCAGGTCCTCCTCCAGCTTCAGCGCGAGCCGGTGCATCACCTCGTCGTCCGCCCAGGCGCTGCCGCTGACACACTGCTGAAGGCGCTGACGCATGGCGTCCTTCTCGGACGCCTCTTCCACTAGGCGACCCGCCATCGGGTCGATGCTCTTGCGCTCGCCTTCCAGCAACAGGCCCTTGACGTACCAGTCCATCGCCCGTCGCCGCTCCACGCGGCCCATGCCCGCGAACATCGACTGGAGGAAGCTCTCCAGCTCTCCCTCCAACCGTTTCAGCTGTGTTGGCGTCATGCTCGGGGAACAGTCAGCTCACCCTCACGCATTCTGAAAGTGACCAGGTGGTACTAAACCAGAAGCCGCGATTCCTGGTCGTCTGGTCTGCCGCTGAGGCCGATTTTTCGGCCCCAGTCGCTACCTGCCGATCGGGAATCGTGAGCGGTCGTTTAGGCATGATGCACGCCCCTCCGGCTGGGAAGTTGCTTAGTTCCCCGTCATATGTGGGCACGCCCGCCAACGTCGCTGCCATAGGTGAGCGGCGGAAGAATCCTCGAAGTGCGCGTCCACGAAGGCGTGTAGCGTGGCCTGGGAAGGGGACAATCCCGGTGAGGTAGCATGCTCCATGGGCATGGCCGGGAACTCTGACTTGGTCAGAGGACGTGAGGTGGTGCACCTCGGGCACGGCAGCGGCAATGCTGCGCGGACGCTCGTGAAACGCAGCGCGGTCATAGAGGCTCGGGGGAAGAGAAAGAGACGCATTGGACGCTGAGAGCCTTGCGCATGTCCACTGGACCAACAAGCCTCTCAGTCTCAGAAGGACCAAGGAAGGACTGGGCCCTTGTTGGGCGGGCTCAGTGGGTTCGGGCGATCGCCAGGAGGGCGGGTGACGCGCCGTGCGCGAGGCTGAGTGCCGACGAGAAGGCATGCCCACAGGCTTGAGGCGTACTGCTGCCAGGCACGGACTTCTAGGATCGCTGCTTCTTCGCGCACCGCTGCCTCATTCCCACAGTCGGCAGGCGATGTGCCCGTCCTTCGCATCCTCGAAGCGCTCCAGTTCCAAGGCGCCTCGTGCTCCGTACCGGCACAGCCGGTTTAGGCAGTCGCTGTCGTCGGAATGCAAGTGCGTATTGGCGTGCAGGCTGAAGCCCTCAAGGAAGGCACGCCGGGGCACCTTCCCAAACGCTCACCGCACGTTCAGCCCCGTTCAACGGAAGCGTTGCCTCAGACTGGCCGGCTGATGCTTTGCAGCGTGGCCTCTGGGCTGTCTCCAAGCCTCTCGTGAGCCCCTGGAGACAGGATCGCTCGTGCCTGCTGAGGGCGGCTTTGTCCTGTTGGGCTGGCATGTGCCCCCAGTGTGCCCCTCCAGCGTGGATTGAGGGGACACACCAGGGATCAGCGTGGGACGGGACGGGATGATGAACCCAAGGAAAATCAGGGGGATAGGGGGTAACAGCGCGTCCTGCCTGGGGTTTCCCATCTCCCTGCCCGAGGCTTTGATTCCCTCCGTTTCCACTCCCGAGCCGCCGGGCGTCCCGCTCGACGTCCAGCACGGGGTGAGGGTCGGATTGCCTCGCCCATCCCAGATGTCTCAGACTCGATGGATGACGCGCGCGTTCTGGCCCCGCTTCTGGCTCGTCGCCCTCGCTGCGGCAGCCACGGCGTGCGGCCTCCCAGGCTCGCAGGACCGGGAGGTCCTCACCTCGGACGAGAGCCTCTACGCGGTGCTGGAGGTGGTGCCGCGCTCGGGCGTGCCGCTCGAGAACGACCGGGTGGGCCCGACGCGCGTGATCGCGGTGGGACCTCGTCCCTGCCCGGACGCGCGGAGCGCGGCGCTTCGTGGAGAATGAAGACTTCGAGTGCCGCGGAGGCCTCTTCAATTGTACCCGGCTGGCGGAGGCACGTGGCGCCCTGCTGCTGCGCACTGCCTCGCCGACACCCCTGGAGCCCGGCGCGCTGGCCACCTGGTCCGAGGGAACGACGCGCTCCCTGGAGGGCTCGCGGCTCGACTTTCTCACCTTGAGCGGCGCGCCCCTCATGCGCCTGCTCTCGGAGCCGGGAGGGCAGCTGGCCCAGGTGGAGGTGCGGCTGGTGAAGAAGTGTCGCGTGCGCGCCGTGCGGGTGCGCGACGCCCGCTGGGAGGGCACCGGCAGCGGCGTCATCGCCGTGCCCGCCCGCGTACACCGCAGCTGGGTGGAGCTCGAGCGGCCCGACTGCTTCGCGCCGGAGGACCTCGAGTCCGTCATCCCGACGCCGGACGAGAAGCGGGGCGCGGCCGAGAAGGAAGACGCGGTGGAGCACTAGCGGCTCGCGCGGGTGACGCTGAGCCAGGAGAAGCGGACCGCGGTCCTCGCCTACCGCGACGAGCGCTTCGCCGTGCGCGAGCTCATCGAGCACAAGCGCGCGAAGACCGCAGGGGGTGAGGATGAAGGCGAGGACCGCGGCGCAGCTTCCGCGGCCCCTCGCGGAGCACGGCTCAGCCCCCCAGTCTGGCCACCACGGCGGCGTGAGGGTCCTTCCTGGCATGATCGACGGCGCGCCTGTCTTTCTTGTCGGCCAACGCCGCATCCGCGCCACGCGCCAGGAGCCAGTCCACTACGTCGAGCCGGCCATACGAGGCCGCCCACATGAGGGGCGTCATCCCCGCATTGTCACGGGTGTTGAGGTCGGCGCCCTTCGCCGCGAGCGCTTCGGCCGGGGCGAGGAAGCCCTCCTCGCACGCGGTGCTCAGCGCCGTCTGTCCCCTGTAATTGCGAGCCTCCAGGTGGGTGGTGTGCGCGATGAGCTGCAGGGCGGCCCCCGGCGCCTTCCCGAAGGGCTCGGAGCGGATGGCGCTCAGCAGCGGCGTCTTTCCGGAGGAGTCGAGTGCATCCGCCGGGGCGCCCTGGGCGAGCAGGTACCGCACCACGTCCTCGCTCGCCGCGGAGGCGGCATGGTGGAGCGGGGTCTCCCCATCGCTGTCCGCGGCCACGAGACTGGCGCCGGCCTTCACGAGGAGCTCGGCGACGTCCGCGCGCCGCGCGAACATCAAGGGCGTCCGCCCGGACTTGCTCGCGAGGTTGGGGTCGGCCTTCGCCGCCAGCAGGGCCTCGACGACCGCGGGATGCGCCGCGGCGACGTGCAGCGGGCCCATGCCCAGCTTGTTCGCCAGGTCCGGACTGGCCTTCGCGGCGAGGAGCGCTTGGACGATCCCGGCGTGACCGCCCGCGGCGGCCCCCATCAGCGCCGTCTTGCCTCCGTCCGTCTTCGCGGCCACCTTCGCCTTGTGCGCGAGCAGCAGCGAGACGCACTCCAGGTGCCCATTGGAAGCCGCCGCGATCAGCGCGGTCTCCCGGCCATCCGCCATCGCCTCGGGGCTCGCCCCCGCCGCCAGTGCCGCGCGCAGTGCGTCGGCGTTGCCTTCGGCAGCCAGGTTCCAGACGTTGCTCATGGTCTCTCCGTGGAAAAAACAGGAGGACGCTTGTAGCAGGAGGCCAGGGCAAGCGTGTGGGCGCACGCGGTCGGGATCCTCAGCGCACCTCGAGCACCGGTCCGTCGTTCCACGCGACACGGGAGGACACGCTGCGACATCTGTTGCTTGCGCTCCCAGGACGTGGATGGTGGGATCCGCCCCCTCCCCGATG
>NZ_RAWA01000199.1 GCF_003611675.1 Corallococcus sp. CA053C | reverse complement strand
TCCATCAAGTCCTCACGCTCAAGACGACAGGGCGGCCCGGGCCCGGGTGACGATTTGCCGGCTGGCGTCGAGCGCATCCGCCACCGTCCGCATCTGGCTGACGTTGATGTCGAGCGCCAGGTCGCCGATCTCGATGCCGAACGTCTCCTCGAGCCGGAACACGAGCGCGGCGATGCCCAGCGAGTCGATCCCGAGGTCCTTCTGGAGGCGCAGCTCCGGGGTGAGCCGCGCCTTCTTGAGCCTGCCGGGGACCGCCTGCGCGATCAGCGCGAGGACCTTCTCGTCGAACTGCGGATCAACGTCCATGGTGTCTCACCGCGGGCCTCCAGCGTCAGGCCGCGGCCTCCTCGGACTGCGAATGGAAGTGGGCGACGATCTGCTTGCGGTCCAGCTTCAGGTTCGGCCGCAGGAAGCCGTTCTCGCGCGTGAAGACGATGTCCGTGAAGATGACCTTCCCGACGTTCATCAGGTGGTGGCGCTCGCCGAGCGCCTCGATGAAGCCCTCGATGCGCGCGCGCGCGTCCAGGTCCTTGGGGTCCTTGGGCAGCACGACGGCGGTGAGCGACGGCGCGCCGGGGCTCGCGAAGACGACGGACTTGGCCACGTCCGGGCACGCGTCGATCTCCGCCTCGACGGATTCGGGGTGCACCTTCTCCCCGCCCGCGGTGACGATGATCTCCTTCTTGCGGCCCACCAGGTACAGGTACCCGTCCTTGTCGACCCGGCCGATGTCGCCGGTCGCCACCCGGCCATCCCCGAGGAACGTCCGCTCGCTCTCGCCCGGCGCGCCCTCGAAGTAGCTGACCGCCATCGGGTGTTCCCGGCGGACGATGAGCTCCCCGTCCTCCGCGATGTCCACCTGCACGCCGGACAGCAGCCGCCCGACGGAGCCGACGCGGTGCGCGCCCGGCAGGTTGAGCGACACGGACCCGGACTCGATGAGCCCGTACGTCTCGAAGAGCGGCAGCTGCATCCGCGCGAACAGGTTCAGGGTCGAGCGCTTGATAGGGGCCATGCCGGTCACCATCAACCGCATCCGGCCCCCGAGCATCTCGTACACCTGCTTGAAGATGAGCCGGGCCAGCTTCTCGCGCGCGGCCTGGACCGGCAGGACGGACGCCAGCGCCGCGCCCGCCGTCGCCGCCAGCCGCGCGCCCCGGGGCAGGTTGTGGAAGCGCGTCTCCACGGCCTCGTAGAGGGTGGGCGGCGCGATGAGGATGGTGGGCCGCAGCTCCTTGAGCGCGCGGAAGAGCCGGTTCGGATCCGTGACGATGAGGTCGAAGCCGTACCAGAGCGCCGCGTAGTACATCAGCCGCTGCTGGAAGTTGGAGATGGGCAGGAACAGCAGCAGGCAGTCGTCCGCGCGCGGCACCACCGCCTCCGCGAACGCGGCCACGCTGGCCTCGATGCCCCGCTTGCTCATCACCAGCCCCTTCAGCCCGGCCGAAGAGCCCGAGGAGAAGATGCGCCAGGGGCGCTCGGCGGCGTCCGCAGCGTCCGCCGCACCGACGTCCACGGCCCGCACGCCGGGGTTCTCCCCGCCCAGGCCCGCGAGGAAGGTGTCCTCCGCGGGGTGCTTCGCGCGCTCGCTCGCGGGGATGAGCAGCAGCGCCAGCGCGTACCGCTCCTGGAGCTCCCGGGCGCTCGTGTTCGCGAAGTCGTCGGTGAAGGCGATGGAGACGGCCCCCAGTTCGATGAGGGCCAGGTCGTGGACGATCCAGAAGTAGGAGTTGGGCGAGCGGATGCCCACGCGCATCCCGGGCTTCACGCCCCAGGCGGTGAGCGCCGCGCACGCCGCGCGCACGTCGTCATGGACCGTGGCATGGGTGCGCTGGACGACGCGCCCGCCCTCGAACGAAGAGATGCTGTTCTTCTGTCGTCCCGGGAGCCGGGAAAGGAGGGTCGCGAATTCCATGGGCCTAGCGGTCCAGGATGGGCTCGATGCCGAGCGCGACCTTCCCGATGTATTCGAACGCTTCGTAGGGCGCGAAGGGCTGCATGAACGGCCCGGCGCGCGCATCCCGGTAGAGGCGCGTCAGCAGGTGCTTGTTCATGTACGCGGCGCCACCGCACACCGTCATCGCCCGGTCGACAATCTCGATGGCCTTGCGGTTGACCGTGTACTTCATGCACTGCACTTCCTTCATCAGCGCCGTCGACTCGTCGGGGGGAGCGTCGGTGGTCGCGTACTTCTCCAGGAAGGTGTCCGCCGCGCGGCCCACGCGCTCAGCGACGGCGCGGGAGATCGCCAGGTCGATCTCGATCTCCGCGATGAGGTGCTGGATGGGGATGCGCTCGGCGAGCAGCTTCTTGTTCTGGCCCTTGCGCTGGTTCTTCATCGTCGCCAGCGCGAAGTCCCGCGCGGCTTCGGAGATGCCCAGGAAGGTGGCAATCAATGGCACGTTCGCGTTCAGCGCGAAGTCGGCGAAGCCGCGCCCGACCTTGCCGTAGTTGTCGCGCTTGCCGAAGAGCATGTCCTCCGGGACGAAGCACTGGGTGAAGACGATGTCGTTGCTGCCGGAGGCGCGCATTCCCATCGCGTCCCAGTTGTCCAGCACCTCCAGGCCCTTCGCGCCGCTGGGCACCACCGCCGTCGCCGTCAGGTAGCCGCCCCCTTCGGTCGGCACGCGGACGCTGGGGAAGAACAGCTGCGCGGCCGGAGAGATGGTCCCGAAGATCTTGCGGCCGTTGAGCAGGTAGCCCCCCTGCGTGGGGGTGGCCTCCGTGAACGGGGTGTTGAGGTCGGTGCCCGGCTCGGTGGTCGGGAAGCACATCACCACCGCGCCCGCGCCCACCTGGCGCAGCAGGCCCTCCAGGATGGCCACCGTCTTGTGCTCACCCTGGGCGTGGGAGCGGCGCATCAGCCGGACGATGACCGCGGCCCCGGCGACGTGCATGTTGGTCGCGATGGCGGTGGAGGCATCGCCCCGCCCCAGCCGGCTCATCCCGACCATCATGTCGTGGAGCGACTCCACGCCCAGCCCGCCAAAGTCCCGCGGCACCGGCCCGGCCATGTAGCCGCTCTTCTTCATCGCTTCGATGTTCTCGAAGGCGAAGGAGCCCTCGCGGTCGTGCTGCGCCGCACGCGTCGCGAAGTCCGCCGCATGGGTCTCCGCCAGGGAGACGAACCGCCGTCCTGCCTCGCTACCGGCCTGCAACTCGAAATTCATGGGAGGACTCCCTGCGAAGAAGGGCGGATCCGGGGCGCGCTCACACCCAGTCCCCCGCGCGTTCCAGACGGGGGCGACTGTACTTGGAAAGCCTCAAATAAGCCTACAGAGTCGATTGAACGGCTGTCCATTCCATTCAAGAATTCCTTTCACTGCTCGGAATCTTGGGAGGGAGTCCAGGCGCGGGGTGGAGTGACTGGAAGAAGGCCTCCAGGTGGCCGGCGACGAACTCCGGCCGATCGTAGAGGCAGTAGTGGGTGGCGCCCTCGACGTGCACGTGGCGCGCGTCGGGCAGCAGGCCGGCCATCTGCCGGGAGTGCTCGGGTGACGCCACGCCGTCGTGCTCCGCGCTCAGGAGCAGCACGGGCACCTGGACCTGGGGGGCGGCCTTCCGGGAGTCGAGGGCCCAGAAGTCGAGCAGCTGCCGCGCGTAGTTGACCACCACGGCTTCGTCGCGGAACGGCGCGAGGACATGGGGCCGCAGGTCGCGGTTCATCCGGGCCAGCAGGCGGTCCGCGGCCTCGACGTCCGACTCGTCGCCCAGGTCGCCGTCCTCCTTGGAGAGGCTCAAGCGGAGCGACTTCAGCACCGAGGCGGCCATCGCCGGGCGGCGGTCGAGGATGCCGCACAGGGGTTCGAAGTTGCGCTCGTAGGAGGTGTCGAAATCCTTCGGGCCGCCCACGCACTTGAACGTGGCGTTGAGGAACACCATCGACGCGACCGCGGAGGGGCGGCGCAGGTAGAACTCCACGGCGACCTTGGGTCCGGTGCACCAGCAGACGAGGTGACAGGTCTCGATGCCCTCGTGACGGAGGACGGCCTCCAGGTCGTCCACCTGATCGCGCAGCAGGAGCGGCCGCGGGCCAGGGCCGGTGCTCCGGGGCTCCCAGACGATGACGCGGTGGCGCGGGAGCAGCGCATCCAGCAGGCGGCCCCAGTACTGCAATCCCTGTCCCAGGGCATTGAGGACCACGAGCGGCGGGCCACCTCGAGCGCTGCCGGCCGCGTAGTAGCTCAGCGACGCCCCGTCGCGGTCGAGCGTCCGCGGTTCGAGCGAGCCCAGCAAGGCGGCGGCCCGCGTCCGACGCGTCACGCGCGCGGCCTCCAAGCCCTGTCGGAAGTTCCGGAAGAGCGCCACCTCGGCCTCCGCGTCCAGGCGAAGGTCGGAGAGAGGCTCGCGGGCGCCGGGCGCGCCGGGGGGCGTGAGCAGGTCCTGGAAGCCGGCGAGTCGTTCGTGGAACGTCCGGTCGACGGCGTTGAGCGCATCGACCTGTTCGACCGTCAGCAGGCGCACGCCATGGACGCTGCCCACCCGTGCGCAGAGGTCCGCGAACGGGGTCCGCTCCGGCGCGGTGATCAGCAGGCGGCGGAACAGCGTGTCGCGGGAGCGCGACTCACGCAGCAGATGATCCACGGCCGGTCCCACGGGGATCAGCCCCAGGCTCGCGCCCGTCGGCGCCAGACACCGCAGGGCCCGCGAGCCCAGGTACTCCGGGAGGCGCTCGTCGAGCTCCGCCTGGAGGTCGTGCAGCGCCGCGAGGAACAGCTCGAAGCCCTCGCGGACGGGGGCCTCCGCCAGAGGAGCCCCACCGATGACCGGATCCAACTGGAACAGGCGGTAGCCCACCCCGAGCGCCGCACACCGCGTCTCCACGTCCCGCTCCGCGGCCCCTGCGAGGGCGGCGAGCGTCCCACCATCCGGATCCGAACCCGCGACCAGCACCGGACCCACGTGGTTGAACTCCGGCCTGCCGAAGCGCGGGAGCGCGTCCAGGAGCTGTCGCAGGAGCGCGCCCCCCGCCATCCCGCGCGCGGAGCAGCCGGCGCTCACGTACCAGGCCTCGTCCAGTCGCGCGAAGGGCAGCGAAGCCTCACGCGAGGCCAGCGCCTCCGCGAAGTCCACCGGGAGCAGGTGCAGGCGGGAGCCCCACCGCGCCTGGCGGTCCTCCCCTTCCCCTTCCGGCGCGAGCGCCTGCGCGGCGTGGCGGACGCGGGCCGCGGCCTCCGCCCCATCGAGGCCCGAGCCGTCCGGCCCTGAAAGGAACAGGAAGACGGTGTCCTCGGACGAGGACAGGAGGCGTGCGCAGAGGTGGCTCGCGAGCCGGGTGGCCGGCCCCGCGATGAGGACGTGACGAGACATGCGTGTTCCCTGCGGGAGCGGACCGCCTCAGCGGGAGAGATCGAAGAAGAAGTCGCTGATGCGGACGTCCTGGCCGGAGGAGACGGCCGCCTCGTAGACCCAGCGGCCCACGGCCAGGTCCAGCACGCCCATGCCGAACGGCGAGAAGATGATGGGGCGCGTGCGGTCCACCTTCGCGGTGCCCTGCATGAGCTGCGCGATCGTGCCGTTGACGAACGAGCGGTTGCCGGCGCGCTTCTCGGTCAGGTGCGGAGACGTGTTGGCCTTCATCACGTGATCCACGTCGTCCACGATGTTGTGGGAGGCCAGGAGGACCTCCGGGGCCAGGTCCCGCAGCGAGATGTTGAGGACGACCGGGTTGTGGGCGAACAGGCCCGGGTCGTGGATGTAGGGCGCCGGAGCGACGGTCGCCAGCACGAGCAGCTCGCTCGAGCGCACCGCCGTCTCCACGTCGGGGACGGTGACGATCTTGCGGTGGCGATCGCGCTGGCAGACCTCGCGCGCGAACCGCTCTGCTTCCGCCGGCACCAGGTCGTGGAGGATGACCTCGTCCACCTCCCAGCCCGTGCCCATCAGGAACTCGTAGATGTAGCGGGCGATGAGGCCGTTGCCCACGATGCCCAGCGAGCGCACGCGGGGCTGACCCGTCATCCACCGCGCTCCCAGCACCGCAGAGCCCGCGGTCCGAGCGGCCGAGATGATGGACGCTTCGAGGCACGCGAACGGATAGCCCGTGTCGATGTCGTTGAGGACGAGCACCGCGGAGGCGCGAGGGAAGCCGCGCGACACGTTGTTCGGGTAGCTGGAGATCCACTTGATGCCGGAGACTCCGTCCTGCCCGCTCAGGCTCGCGGGCAGCGCGATGATGCGGTCGCGAGGCCGGTCTGGGAACAGGAGGAAGTAGCTGTCCGGGTTGACCGTCTTCTTGGCCTCGTGCGCGAGGTAGGCGTCCCCCACCCGGCGCACGCACTCCTGCATGTTGGCGTGGATGACCTGGTGGATGACCTTGCCGGCGATGACTGAGAAGTTGAAGTCCATGGCGTCCCCCGAAAGCTCAGGCTGCGTTCTCTTTGGCGTTCATCGCGACGACGTCCGGAGGAGCCAGCTGCTTGCTCCACTCCGCGTTGAAGACGGTGTCGAGGTAGGCGGAGCCCCGGTCGGCGCAAAGGAAGAGCACCTGGGGTGGCCGCGTGCCACGCAGCTTCGGCAGGGAGCGCTTCACCGCCGCGAAGCAGGTGCCAGACGAGCCGCCCACGAACAGGCCATGTCGGAAGAGCAGCTCCTGACACGCGCTCACCGTCTCGTGTTCCGGCACGAGCACCACGTCGTCAATCTGCGCGTGCTTGACCAGCTCCGGCTGCATGCTCGCCCCGAGCCCGGGGATGTAGCGCCGCTTGGGCGGGCCGCCGAAGATCACGGAGCCCTCGGCGTCCACCGCGATCACCTTCACCGCCGGGAAGTGCTCCTTCACCCGGCGGGAGATGCCCGCGATCGTCCCGCCCGTGCTGACGCCGATGAACACGTAGTCGAGCTCACTGAAGCGCTGGCAGATCTCTCCGCCCGTCAGCGTGTAGTGGGCCTCCACCGCGCGCAGGTTCCCGTACTGGTTGGGCCAGAACGAGTGCGGGATGTTCGCGCACAGGTCCTGCACCTTGCGCAGGCGCGTCTTGAGGTAGCCGCCGACGTCGTCCCGCTCCTCCACCTTCACCACCTGGCTGCAGGTGCGCCGGAGGAAGGCTTCGTTGGTGGCGGCGATGTTCGGGTCGATCACCGCGATGAAGGGCAGCGCCAGCAGTTGGCAGTAGCTGGCCATCGCCGAGGCGAAGTTGCCGGAGGACGATTCGATGATCGTCGACTTCTCCGTCACCAGGCCGCTTTCGATCGCGGACTTGAGAATCCAGAACGCGGCCCGGTCCTTCACGCTGCCAAACGGATTGCAGAACTCCAGCTTGGCGAAGAGGTCGATGCCCTCGACGGACAGGGGGACCACGGGCGTCTCCCGCAGACAGGCCTGAAGCGCACGGATGCGGGAGCGGAGGTCGGGGAAATCACCCCGGAGCGATTGATTGATTTCCACCGATTCAAGATATTTAGGGCTTCACGCGCAATACAAGTAGAAAACTGTCAAACATTGCTAATGCATATTTTTCGTAATTCTGGATATCCATTCGCATGGAGCGCCTCAAGGCCCCTGGTTCTCCCGGACGGCGGCAGCCGTCTGATCCAGCTCCGCGGACAGCAGCACCAGCACGTCGTCGATGGACACGAGCCCCACCATGCGTCCCAGCTCATCCACGATGGGCAGGCGGCGCACGCCCAGCTTCTTGAAGGCGAAGAGCGTCTGGTCGAGCGTGTCGTCCACGTGAGCGACCGCGAGCCGGGGTGACATGACGTCCGACACGGGGACGGCCCTGGCGTCCTTCCGCTCGGCCACCACCCGGGTGACGATGTCCCGGTCGGTCAACATGCCCACAGGGCGTAGCTCGTCTTCGACGACGACGAGCGCGCCGACGTGCCGGCCGCGCATCTGCTCGGCGGCTTCGGCCACGCTCTGCGTGGACTGGATGACGGCCACCGTCTTGCGGCAGAACCTTGCGAGCGACATGGCACCTCCCTGGACGCCAAGGCCGTGCGCCCGGTCGCACGGGTTGATGGCGGGACGTCCCCGCGCACGTCCTCCTCCCGGCAAACCAGCGCACCCCACCCGTCAGATGCAACCCACGGGGCTGGAGCGGCGCGGCGAGCCCCTGGAGGGACGCGACGTGCGCGCCTTTGCATGGGCAGTTCCGCGCGGGGGCTGGCACCCACCACCCGCGCACCCCATCGTTCAAGTCCAGGGGGAGGAACGCCATGCCTGTCTACGAGTTCTTCTGTCGCAAGTGCCGGGAGCCCTTCACCGAGGTCATGAAGGTCAAGGAGCACGATGAGCGGACGCCGGTGTGCCCGCGCTGCCGCGAGGCGAAGGAGGTGGAGAAGCGCCTCTCCGCAGTCAATGCGGTCACAACCAAGAAGTCGCTCACCTACTGAGGCACCCGCTCGCCAGGGCAGCTCATCAGCCCTCAAGGTCGTCCGGCGTAAGGCAGCCCGCCGCGAGGTTCAAGCTCTCCAGGGGAATCCGTTGGATGTTCTCCCGGGGCTTGTCGACCTTGTCGCGGTACTTGTCCGAGCCGGATTCGTACGTGACCCAGAGTTCGCCATCGATGACGTTGAGTCCCTGGGCGTAGGGGTCGATCAACCCGTTGCTGATATCGACCCGCTTCTCGATGTCCGCCGAGAAGGTGTCCGCGCTGGAATCAAACGGTTGATAGACGAGCTTCTGGTCCCCCGTGGTGAACAGCAAGCCGCCGTCGACCACGGTCATGCCCTGGGCGCGGTCCGGCGCACGGATGGGCCCCTGCCGCGAGTCCTCGATGATGGCGCCGGTCTTCTCGTCGATCTCGTAACGCCAGACAGCGCCCACCTTGCCATCGCCATCCTCGCTGTAGCCGCCGACGTACGCGTAGCCGTCCTTCACGGTCATGTAGCTGCCGGCGGACACGAGGCCGATGCCGGTCGCTGGGTCCGTCAGATTCTCATCCGAGGGGACCTCCATCACCTGGAAGGCGCTGACCTCGGTCCCGTCCGCCTCCGCCTTCTCGATGTCCTCGCGCTTGTAGACGTAGAGGTGATCCGTGTCGGAGACGTAGACGAACTCGCCGTCCGTCGAGACGCCACCACCGTGCGTGGGCGGGCCCGCGGGATCATTGGGGCTGAGCCCGCCGAGGCGGACCTGATGCGTCTCCTTGCCCGAATCCTTGTCCTGCACGGAGAGCAGTACGCTGCCGGAATCGTTGTAGTAGGTCGTGAGCACTTCATCGTGCCTGGCGTCGTAGCCCTGGCCTTGGGGCGTCCAGCCGGCGTCCAGATGGATCAACTCCGGGCCAACCTGCTCCGAGCCGCCCGAAGCCGTCACGCCAGCCTCCACGGGCGCACGAGCCGCGACCGAAGGCACGTTCCCGAAGCCACTGAGGTTCACGGGGCTCTTCCGTCCCTGCTCCAGCGCGTCCTGGAAGTAGGGCGCAGCGGCGGGTGTCGGCTGCGGCGGTTGGGGAGCCGGAGGCTTCGTGACCGCCGTCTGAACCGTGGTGATGACCCGGCGAAGCAGGGAGCTGATCAAGGGCGTGCCTCCGTCTGAACACGCCGACCATACGCGAGCCGCTATGCCGGAAAAACAAAGGCCCTGGAATTACCGGTTTGCACCGGAAATTCCAGGGCCTTCATTTTGGTCGGGGCGACAGGATTTGAACCTGCGACCACTTGCACCCCAAGCAAGTGCGCTACCAGGCTGCGCTACGCCCCGAAAACGGCCGTCGTGAAACGGTGCGCCCTTATGCCCTCGCCGGTTTCCTGGGTCAAGCGCGAGGTGAAGGGGACCGTGGGAAAACTCACTCCTCGCCTTCTTCCATTCCCTCGTCGAAGTCCTCGCCCCGGGCCTCGGCCGCATCCGCCGCGGCCTCCTCCTGGGCGTCGATCTCCGCGTGGTTCTCCGGCGGGGCCTCTCCGTTCAGCGCGCTCTTGAGCACCTGGCTCGGCCGGAAGGTCAGCACCCGGCGCGCGCTGATTTCAATCTCCTTGCCCGTCTGCGGATTGCGCCCCACGCGCGCCTTCTTCTGGCGCACCTGGAAGTTTCCGAACCCGGAGATCTTGATCTTGTCCCCGCGCTCCAGCGTCTCCTTCACGGTGTCGAACACGAGCTCGACGATCTCCGCCGACTCCTTCTTCGAGAAGCCGACCTTCTCGTAGACCCCCTCGATGATGTCCGCTTTCGTCATGCGAGCCCTCTGGCACCCGTGCTGGCCGGTGAACGCGGGGCATGGTGTCAGCCTTCCCCGAACCCTGTCAACGTCCTGACTTCACTGAGGAATTCAGGCGCGCAGGGCGGCCCCCAGCCGCTGGTTCACCTCGGTGATGATGCGCTGGTGCGCCGTCGTGACCTCCACGTCGGTCAGCGTCCGCTCGGCCGACCGGTACCTCAGCGCGTACGCCAGGTTCTTCTTCCCCTCGGGGATGGGCTTGCCCGTGTACACGTCGAACACCAACGCGTCCTCCACCAGCGGCGCCCCCACCTCCAGGATGACCCGGCGCACCTCCTCGTTGCGCAGCTCCACCGGCACCACCACCGCCAGGTCGCGCAACACCGCCGGGTACTTCGGCAGCGCCGCCGCCTGCGGCACCAGCTTCGCCGCCGCGTACAGCGGATCCGTGTCCAGCTCGAACACGAACACGCCCTCGGGCAGGCCCAGCGCCTTCGTCACCCGGGGGTGCACCTCGCCCACGTGCCCCAGCACCGTCCCGTCCGAGAGCGCCACCTGCGCGCAGCTGCGCGGGTGGTACGCCGGGGGCTCGGCCGGCGTGAAGCTCACGCCCTCCACGTGCAGCGCGTGCAGCAGCGCCTCCACCGCGCCCTTGGCGTCGTAGAAGTCCACGCGCGCGTCCTTCTGCGTCCAGCTCCGGCCTCCCCGGACGCCCCACACCAGGCCCGCCACGCGCGGCACCTCGTGCGACGCGGGCCGCATCCCCTGCCCGCCCTGCGCGTCCCGGAAGTACGCCCGCCCCGTCTCGTAGAGGCCCACCGACTCCACCTGGTGGCGCACGCTGCGCGACAGGTTCTCCAAGAGCCCCGGCAGCAGGCTCGTGCGCATCACCGACTGCTCGACGCTCAGCGGGTTCATCAGCGCGATGGGCGCTTCCTTGCCGCCCAGCACCTCCAGCGACTTCGGCGCGACGAACGAGTAGTTCACCACCTCGTTCAGTCCCACCCCGCCCAGCGAGTGACGGAGCCGACGCTCGGCCTCCATCTGCGGCGGCTCCGGCGCCAGCGTGTCCAGGCCGCGCGGCAGCCGGGCCGGGATGTTGTCGTAGCCGAACACGCGGGCGACCTCCTCCATCAGGTCCTCCTCACGCTCCACGTCCACGCGCGCCCGAGGCACCTCGAACGTCGTCTGGCCCGCGCCGTCCTCCACCGTCTTGAACCCCAGCGCCCCGAGGATGCGCCGGCACTCCGCCTCCGGCACCGCCACGCCCAGCACCTTCTCCACCCGCGCGTAGCGCAGCGTCACCCGACGCGGCGGCTTCGGCGCGGGCTGCACGTCCACCCGTCCCGGCGCCACCGTGCCGCCCGACAGCTCCGCGATGAGCTGCGCGGCCCGGTCCAACGCCGGCAGCACCGCGTCCAGGTCCGCCCCACGCTCGAAGCGGTGCGACGCCTCCGTGTGCAGCGCGTACCGCTTCGCCGTCCGGCGCACGCTGGAGCCCAGGAAGTGCGCGGACTCGATGACGATGCGCTTCGTGCCTTGAGTCACCTCGCTGTCGCCGCCGCCCATCACGCCCGCCAGCGCCTGCGCCCGCTCGCGGTCCGCGATGACCAGGTCGTCCGCGTCCAGCGTGCGCTCCTTGTCGTCCAGCGTGCGCAGCTTCTCGCCCGCCTTCGCGGTGCGCACGACGATCTCCTGGCCCGCCACCTTGTCCAGGTCGAACGCGTGCAGCGGCTGGCCGTACTCCAGGAGCACGAAGTTGGTGACGTCCACCACGTTGTTGATGGCGCGCACGCCGCACGCCTTCAACCGGTCCTGCATCCACTGCGGCGACGGCTGGATGGTGACGCCCTCCACCACGCGCGCCGCGTAGCGCGGACACCGCTCCGCCGCGTCGATGCGCACCTTCACCAGCTCCGCCACCGCGCGGCCGGACTCAGCGGGCTTCGGCTCGGGCACCTTGAGCGCCGCGCCCGTCACCACGCCCACCTCGCGCGCCACGCCCAGGTGGCTGAGCGCGTCCGGCCGGTTCGGCGTGACGTTCACCTCCAGCACCGAGTCATCCAGCCCCAGCGCCTCCGCGATGGGCACGCCCAGCTTCGTGTCCACGGGCAGGATGAGCAGGCCCGACGAGTCCTCGGTGATGCCCAGCTCCTTCGCCGAGCAGAGCATGCCGAAGCTGTCCACGCCCCGGAGCGCGGCCTGCTTGATCTCCATCCCGTTGGGCAGCTTCGCGCCCACGGTGGCCAGCGGCACCTTGTCGCCGACCTTGAAGTTCTTCGCGCCGCACACCACCTGGAACAGCGCGGAGCCGCCGATGTCCACCTGCGTGACGGACAGCTTGTCCGCGTTGGGGTGCTGCACCGACTCGCGGATCTGCGCCACCACCACGCCGCGCAGGCCCTCGCCGGGGCGCTCCACGCCCTCGATCTCCAGCCCCGCCGCGGTCAGCTTGCGCGCCAGCTCGTCCACCGACGGCGGCAGCGCGACGTAATCACCCAGCCACTTCACTGAAATCTTCACAGGTCCACCCTCTTGCCCATCTGGCTGGAATCAGAACTGCTCGAGGAAGCGCGCGTCGTTCTCGAACATCATCCGCAGGTCGTCGATGCCGTAGCGCAGCATCGCCAGGCGCTCCACGCCCATGCCGAACGCGTAGCCCGTGACCTCCTTCGGGTCGTAGCCCGCGGCGGTGAAGACGTTCGGGTGCACCATGCCGCTGCCCAGCACCTCCAGCCACCCGGTCTGCTTGCACACGCGGCAGCCCTTGCCGCCGCACGACGCACAGGTGACGTCCACCTCGGCCGAAGGCTCGGTGAAGGGGAAGAACGACGGACGGAAGCGCGTGCGCGTGTCCGAACCGAAGAAGGCCCGCACGAACGCGTCCAGCGTCCCCTTCAGCTCCGCGAAGCTCACGTCCTTGTCCACCAGCAGCCCTTCCACCTGGTGGAACATCGGCGTGTGCGTGATGTCCGAGTCGCGCCGGTACACCCGCCCCGGCATCACCGCGCGGATGGGCGGCTTGCGCGACAGCATGTGCCGCACCTGCACCGGCGACGTGTGCGTACGCAGCAGCGACGGGCTGTCCGCCTTCTTCGCGTGGCCCAGCGTGGGCTCGTCCACGTAGAACGTGTCCTGCATGTCCCGCGCGGGGTGATCCTTGGGCAGGTTCAGCGCCTCGAAGTTGAAGTAGTCGAGCTCGATCTCCGGCCCGACGGCCACCTCGAACCCGAGCCGCGCGAACGTGCGGACGATGTCCTCCATCGTGCGGGACACCGGGTGCCGGCCACCGGGCAGCACCGCGCGCCCCGGCAGCGTCACGTCCAGCCTGGGGCCCTTGAGCTGGGCCTCCATCGCCGCGTCCTCGGCCCGCCGCACGGCGTCCGCCAGGAGCTGCTCCAGCTCCGCCTTGACGGTGTTGGCCACCTCGCCCAGCGCCCGCCGCTCGTCCGGGGGCAGCTTGCCCATGCCGCCCAGGATGGCGGACAGCTCGCCCTTCTTGCCCAGGTAGCGGATGCGCAGCGCCTCCACCTGCGAGGGCTCCGACACGCCCGCGATCTCCTGGCGCGCCGCGTCCGCCAACGCCTGCAACCGGTCTCGCATGGTCCTCTTTCCGCCTTCCATTCACGCCCCGGTCGCCTTCAAGGCACCGGGCAAAAAAAAGGGCCGCCCCCGTACTGGAGGCAGCCCGTGTGGCTTCAGGGGGCCGGCTTCGAAAGCCGGCCGTGTCTCAGGCTGCCTTCGCGATGTTGGCGACGGCGGCAAAGCCCGCGGGATCCGCGATGGCCATGTCGGACAGGACCTTGCGATCCAGGCCGATCTTCGCCTTCGCCAGACCGGCGATCAGCTTCGAGTACGACAGACCCACCGTGCGAGCCGCCGCGTTGATGCGGACGATCCACAGCGAGCGGAAGTTGCGCTTGCGCACCGCGCGGTCGCGGGTGGCGTAGTCCAGGGCGCGTTCCACGGCCTGGTTGGCGCGCTTGTAGCAATTCTTGCGGCGGCCGCGGAAACCCTTGGCCAGCTTGAGAATGCGATTACGACGACGACGAGCCTTGAATCCCTTTTTGACGCGCATGACACACTCCTGACTTCTTGAAGGTGACCCTGGGGTGCCGGCCTCACGCCGCTCCGCCAGGACTCACGGATGGTCCAAGCCCGAGGAAAAACTCAGGCCCCGTAGGGGAACAGCTCCTTGATGACCTTCTTCGCGTCCATGTCGCGCAGGTGACCGGTACCCCGGTTGCCGCGCTTCTGCTTGGGCGACTTGGAGAAGGTGAACAGGTGCTTGCTGAAGGCCTTGCCGAACTTCACCTGGCCGCTCTTCTTCACCTGGAAGCGCTTCTTCGCGCCACTTCGGGTCTTCAACTTGGGCATGGTCCCAATCCTTCCTTCTGCTTCCTGTCGGCACGGCAGCCATCGCGGCTGACGGCGGTCGCGAAACACGGTTCGCGACGCTTTGGCGGAAGCCTCTATCACTCTTTCGAGGCGATGGGGGTAGCGTTTCCTACAGACACCGCCGAAACCACCGCCGGCCTCCATACCGCCAACGCCTACACCTGCCCACCCCCACTCAGGGCAGTGCGGCTTCCTTCGCCAGGAGCGCCTCGAAGTCGGCGAGCTTCATCGACTTGAGGTCCTCGCCGCCGTAGCGACGGGGGGACACGGCGCCGGCTTCGACCTCGTTGTCACCCACCACGAGGGTGAACGGGATCTTCTGGATCTGCGCCTCACGGATCTTCGCGTTGAGCGTGATGCCGCGCTCATCCAGCTCCACCCGATAGCCCTTGGCGCGCAGGTCGTCGCGCACCTTGCGGGCGTACTCCACCTGGCGGTCCGCCACGTACACGAGCGTGGCCTGCACCGGGGCGAGCCACGCCGGGAACGCGCCGGCGAAGTGCTCGATGAGGATGGCGGTGAAGCGCTCGAAGGAGCCGAAGATGGCGCGGTGGAGGACCACCGGGCGGTGCTCGGCGTTGTCCTCGCCCACGTACGTCAGGTTGAAGCGCTCCGGGGCCAGGTAGTCCAGCTGCATGGTGCCCAGCTGCCAGCGGCGCCCGATGCTGTCCGACACCGCGAAGTCGATCTTCGGGCCGTAGAAGGCGCCGTCGCCCGGGGCCAGCTCGTACTCGAGTCCCAGCGACTCCAGCGCCGCCTTGAGGCCCTCCTCCGCGCGATCCCAGAGGGAGTCATCCCCCAGGCGCTCCGCGGGGCGCGTGGACAGCTTCACCGCGTAGGTAAGGCCCACCGCCTTGTAGACGCGGTCCAACAGCTTCACGAAGCGCCGCACCTCGTCGGTGATCTGGCTCTCCATGCAGTAGATGTGCGCGTCGTCCTGCGCGAACTGGCGCACGCGGGTGAGGCCGCCCAGCGAGCCCGCGGCCTCGTTGCGGTGCAGCACGTCCTGGGTGTGCAGGCGCAGGGGCAGGTCGCGGTAGCTGTGCTTCTTGAAGCCGTAGTACAGGTGGTGCGACGGGCAGTTCATCGGCTTGAGCGAGAAGTCGTGTTCGCCGGACTCGTTGTCGAGCACCAGGAACATGTTCTCCTTGTACTTGCCCCAGTGGCCGCTGGTCTCCCACAGCCCCTTGTTGAACATCAGGGGCGTCTTGATCTCCACGTAGCCGTCACCGGCCGTGAGCCCGCGCATCCAGTCCGACAGCGTCTGGTACATCGCGGTGCCCTTGGGCGTCCAGAAGGCCGCGCCGGGCGCGTACGGGTGGAAGTGGAAGAGGTCCAGCTCCTTGCCCAGCTTGCGGTGGTCGCGCTTGCGGGCCTCTTCGATGCGCGTCAGGTACGCGTCCAGCGCCTTCTTGTCGAAGAAGGCCGTGCCGTAGACGCGCTGGAGCATCGGGTTGCGGTGGTCGCCGCGCCAGTACGCACCGCTGGAGGAGAGGATCTTGATGACGCCGATCTTCCCGGTGCTGGGCGCGTGGGGCCCCAGGCAGAAGTCCACCCAGTCGCCGTGGGTGTAGAGCGTGAGCGTCTTGGCGCCCTTGGCGGCGATGTCCTTGACGATCTCCACCTTGAACTTCTCGCCCTTCTCCTCGAAGAGGCGCACTGCCTCCTCCATGGAGATCTCCGTGCGCACGAAGGGGGCGTCCTGCTTGAGCTCGGCGTTGGCGGCCGCTTCGATCTTCTCCAGCTCCTCCGGCGTGAAGGGCTTCTCGCGGAAGAAGTCGTAGTAGAAGCCCTCCTCCGTCGAGGGACCGATGGTCACCTGCGTGCCGGGGAACAGGCGCTGCACGGCGCTGGCGACGACGTGCGCGGCGTCGTGGCGGATGAGGTCCAGGCCTTCGGGGCTCTTGGGCGTGAAGATCTGCAGCTTCGCGTCCTCGTCGAGCGTGCGCGTCAGGTCGACGTCCTGGCCGTTCACCCGCGCGAACAGGGCCGCCTTCGCGAGCCCCACGCCGATGCTGCCCTTCACGAAGTCCAGGATGGTCGTGCCCCGGGCGGTCTGCTTCTGACTGCCGTCGGGGAGCGTCACCGTGATGGATTCGGACATGGCTTGAAAACCCCTGCGCTGGAAAAGCCACGGGCGGCAGGCTTTTTGGAAAGCCGGCCGCCCGCGAGATGGAACTCTTACTGTGATGGGTCGTAGTGGGATCGAACCACTGACCCCTACCGTGTCAAGGTAGTGCTCTACCGCTGAGCTAACGACCCGTCGTGCGGATGGGCGCGGGGAATAACAGCGGGCTCCCACACCTGTCAAGGAAACACGAACGAGGGGGCCTTCTCTTCCCGACGTTCGTCCCGCCCACCTACCCCGCTC
>NZ_RAWA01000198.1 GCF_003611675.1 Corallococcus sp. CA053C | reverse complement strand
CGGCATACGATCTTACTCCGCGTCTCGTGGGCTCGGAGATGTGTATAAGAGGCAGCCGTGCGGGCGTGGACCTGCTCCTCGCCATCCCCCGCCCCAAGGCGCTCAAGAAGGTGCTGCCGGCGGTCGCCTCGCTGGGCGTGGACCGGGTGGTGCTCGTGAACGCGGCCCGCGTGGAGAAGAGCTACTTCGACTCCAAGGTCCTGGACGGCGCCTTCGTGCGCGAGCTGCTCATCCAGGGATTGGAGCAGGCCCGAGATACGCGTCCCCCCGAAGTCCTGGTGCGCGAGCGCTTCCGCCCCTTCGTCGAGGACGAACTGGACGCCATCTTCGGCACCGACGCCCTGCGCCTGCTCCCCCACCCGCCGGCACGGCAGCCCCTGCAAGCAGCGGGGGTCGCCGAAGCGCGGCGCGTGGTGCTCGCCATCGGTCCGGACGGGGGCTGGGTGCCCTTCGAGGCGGAGCTGCTGGAGGCCCACGGCTTCCAGCCCTTCTCCCTGGGCCCCCGCATCCTGCGCGTGGAGACAGCCGTGCCCGTGCTGCTGGGTCAGGTCACGCTGCTCAAGGCGCCGGCTCCGTAGCCTCCGTGCCCGGATCCACCGCCTCTGGCTCCACCGCGCTCGGCTCCACCGCCTCTGGCTCCACAGCCTCTGGCGCCACAGCGCTCGGCGCTTCGGAAGGCACGGGCGCAGCGGTCGCCTTCGCAGCCGGCACCGCCGCAGCGGGCGCCTTCGCCGGCACCGCCACCGCGGGCACCGCCGCCGCGGGAGGCTGCGTCTTCAGCCACTCCTCCAGGGGCACCGGCTTGACGATCTTCAGCGTGGACACGTCCACCGTGACGGGGCGCGGCTCCGTGCGCTCATCGGGCACGACGGTGAAGCCCAGGCGGTTGATCTCATGCCCCTCCTCCGTCTCCAGCACCACGCGCCAGTCACCCGGCTTGGGGGGCGCTCCGGGCCGCGCGTAGAAGCGGTAGCCGCCCTCGGTGCCGTTGCTGCTCACCGTGGCGAGGTAGCCCTTGCCCAGCGACGTCCAGCCCTTCTCCGGGTGGTCGTAATACCAGCGCACGCGCACGTGGTACGGCGCGAAGCCCTTCGGCGCGAAGATGCGGAAGAAGTAGACGGGCTGCTCCCCGGGCCGCAGCGAGAACTCCTGGTCGCCGTGGTGCCACAGCGTCCACACCTTCCACCACGGCCGCTCCTCCGACGTCAGGTGGTACACGCCCGCCGAGACGCGCTTCACCTCGTGGTAGATGCCGCTGTACTGCACCGCCAGCGGCACCGGCGGAATCACGCCCAGCAGGTAGCACCCGAGCAGCACCGCCTGCGCACCGAAGCCCGGCACCGCCACCGTGCGCAGCAACAGGGCCGCGTCGTCCGGACGCCAGCGCTTGAGCACGCGCATGAGCCCGTAGATGCTCCCGCAGCCCAGCGCGACGGCCAGCGTGAAGATCCACCACCCCACGCGCCCCAACAGCACGGGCAGGAGCGACGCGAAGTAGAGCGTCACGCAGAGGCTGAAGAGCCCGATGCGGATGACGGGCCCCAGCTGCCGGAAGCGCGGCAGCTCGTTGGCCACCAGCAGCGAGAACATGAACGCCAGGAACACGAAGGGCGTGAAGCCCGACGAGCTCTTGAAGAGGAACAGCGTGAAGGCGCTCAGCAGGCTGCCCAGGAAGAAGTGCAGGCCGTCCTCGCGGAAGCGCCAGACCTTCTGCAAGAGCTTCGGAGGCTCCACCCCTTCCGGGTAGCGCTGCTCCAGCATCAGCAGGCCCGCGAGGAACGCCAGGTAGACGAAGTTCTGCACCTCCGTCAGCGCGTCGTCGACGGGGCTCAGCGTGAGCACGTCGTAGAGGAAGCCCGCGAAGAAGAAGAGGGCCATCTCCTGCTTCTCGTACTTCGCGCGAAACGCCTGCACGCGGTCCACCAGCGTGGGCGTCTTCTCCGTGCTGACGAGGTCATCCGGATCCGCGACGGTCACCGTGCTGGCGACGGCGACGTTCGTCCCGTGCGGGAGCGGCCCCCCGGCGACCGGGACTCCGGGCACTTCGGTGGACTCGTCCTGCGGCTTGGCTTCAGGCGGTGTGACGGTGAGCAAGGCGGCGGAACCCCTCTGGCGACCGCCGCCATTCTACGCAGGGGACGAGGCCCGGGTCTTCCCCGGGCCTCCCAGCCCCCTGCTCGGAAGCCTACTTGCTACCGGCGGCCACCAGGTCCTGCAGCTCGCCGCGCTCGGCCAGCTCCATCAGGATGTCCGACCCGCCCACGAACTTCCCGTGGATGTACACCTGCGGAATCGTGGGCCAGTTGGAGTAGTCCTTGATGCCCTGACGCACCTCCGGGTCCGCCAGCACGTCCACCGTGTGCACCGGCCCCAGGGGCTGGAGGATCTGCAGCGCCCGCGCGGAGAAGCCGCACTGGGGGAACAGGGCGTTGCCCTTCATGAAGAGGACGATGGGGTGCGACTTCACCACGTCGTCGAACTGGGCCTTGAGAATCTCGTTCATGGCTACTGGCTCCTTCTTTATCGGGGCCCGAGCTTCTTCCACTGCTCGGGCGAATAGGTCTTGAGCGCGAGCGCGTGCAGCTCGCCGGACTTCAACCACGCCTGCAGCGGCGCGTAGACGAGCTGGTGCTGCTCCACCATCGTCTTGCCCACGAACGCCGGGCTGACCACGCGCGCTTCGAAGTGGTCTCCCGTCCCGGTCGTATCGTTCAACTCCACCTCGGAACCCGGCAGGGCCTCGAGGAGGTAACGGCGAAGCGTCTCGGCGTCGAGCATCAGTTCATTCCCTTTCCCATCACCAGCATGGCCGGGTCCACGCCCAGGCCGCGCAGGGTGGCATCCCACAGCTTCGACGGCTCCTGCCCCAGCACCGCTTCCGCGGTCGCGTCGGCATAGAGCCACGAGCCCGCGGCGATTTCACTCTCCAGCTGCCGCGGACCCCAGCCCGCATACCCCAGGCAGAAGCGCACGCGCGGACTGTTTCGCTGAAGAAGGGGGCCCAACGCGTCCAGGGTGACGCTCAGGTACAGGCCGGGGAGCACCGCGTGCTTCTCCGACACCGTCTCGTCGTCGTGCAGGACGAAGCCCCGCTGGGGCTCCACGGGGCCCCCCACGTACACGGGCTGCGATACGCGGTCGGTCGAAATCTCCATCGACTGACCGCGCGCCAGCTCACCCAGCGTCAGGGGCGCTCCGCGGTTCACGACGAGCCCCATGGAGCCCGTCTCCCCGTGTTCGATCATCAAGATGACCGACCGGTAGAAGTTCGGGTCTCCAAGCTGGGGCATGGCCAGCAGGAAGCCAGAAGCGAGGTTCTTCACACAGGGAGCATCGGCCGTCCGGCGGGGGCGTGCAACCGGAACCCGCTCCCTCGCCTTCTCAGTGCCAGCTGTGGTGCTTGGACTTCAGGGCCGTGGCCAGCTTCTCCGGATCCAGGGGCTTGCCGATGAAGAGGTCCGCCCCCAGGCCCTTGCACTTGCGCGCGGTGGCCGCGTCGCTCATCGCGCTCACGCCGATGAGGACCGCCTGCGGGAAGCGCTCGCGCAGCTTGGACATCAGCGTGGTGCCGCTACGGCCGGGCAGGAACACGTCCACGATGGCCGCGTCCATGCGCTTGTTGCGCACCGCGAACTCGGCCTCCTCGGCGCTGCCCACCGGCATCGCGTCGTAGCCCCACTGGCTCACCATCTCCACCAGCAGCTCCCGGTGGGCGGCGTCGTCTTCCACCACCAGCACCGCGCCGCGCACGGCTTCCTTGCGCAGGCCGTCGTCACGCGACAGCTCTTCACGGGCGGGGGTGAGGGAGACTTCTTCCGTGGGGAGGGACATGGTGTTCACCAGAGGGCAAAGGGTTTCCGTTGGAAGGGAACCTTTGCGCCAATGTGCTCCATTCCTCACACTTGCCGACGCAAGCCTCCTCCCAGTGCCTGGGCGGCAAGCGAGGCGCCAAGCACGAGCAGGACGAGCAGGCTCCACGCGGGAATCACCACGCGCCCGCCCCCCTCGTAGATGAGCGCCGCATAGGACGTCCCCAGGTAGCGGCCCAGGGACATGGGCTCCATGCGAGCGATGCCGAAGAAGCTCACCGTGGACTCGGTCAGGATGGCGTTCGGAAGGCGGCTCAGGAACACGGCCAGCACGAACGGCCGCAACATGGGCCACAGGTGCACCCGCAGCACGTGCACACCGCCGCCACCGAGGGCGCGCGCGGCGGCCACGTACTCCTGCCCCTCCAGCGTGGCCAGGCGGTCCCGGAACATGCGCGCGGGGCCGGCCCAGCCCACCAGCGCGAGCGACGTCACCATCAGCCCGAAGGGCCCCAGGCCCCCGCCCAGGCCCGCGTCCGTCAGGGACTGGCCCGCGAGCTGGAGCACCATCACCACGAGCACGTCCGGCAGCGCGAACACCGCGTCCACCGCGCGAAGCAGCACCTGTTCGGTGACGCCGCCGGACAATCGCGCGAGCGCCGCGACGGCCAGGCCCAGCACGGTGGAGATGGCGCCCGCCGCGAGCCCCACGGCCAGGGACACCCAGAGGCCACCGAAGGCCAGCTCGCACACGCTGCGGTCGGGCCGGTTCAGGTCCATGCCCAGGGGACACGTCTGGGCGAGCGCCTCGGGGAACAGGCGGCCCGCCACGAGGCTCAAGGCCCCCAGCCCCACGAGGAGGCCCAGGCCCACCCAGGCACGCAAGGGAACGCGTTTCATGCGCGGGCCTCCCGGGCGCGCGGATCCACGAGCACGCGCAACACTTCCACCGTGAGGCTCACGACGACGAGCACGGTGGCGAAGGTGGTGGTGGACACGACGACGACGGCCACCTGCTTGTTGAGCACGGCGAGCACGTAGAGCTGGCCGAAGTACGGCAGGCCAAAGACGCGCTCCGCGGCGAACGAGCCCGCGAGCAGCGCGGTGGCCACCGGCGTCACCGCGTCCAGCAGCGCCGGCCACACGTTGGGAAGTACGTGGCGGCGCAGCACGGTGCCAGGGTCCAACCCCTTGCTGAGCGCGGTGCGCACGTAGTCGCGCGACAGCTCCGTCTCCAGCGCGTCACCCACGAGCGTGCCCAGGAAGGTCCCGGGCCAGATGGCGATGACGACCGCCGCGCACAGCTCCGGCAACAGGTGACCCCGCTCCACCACGGAAGGGGCGAGCAGCAGCGCGGGGATGAACACGGGCGTCCCGAAGGCGACCGCCGGGAGCGCATCCCCGAGCACCGCCCACCGTCCGCGGCGCCACCGCGTGCGCAGGAGCGCGAAGCCCAGCGCCCACGCGAGCGCGAGCGGCAGCGCGACGAGCCCCACGCCCACGCTGCCGGAGAGCTTCTGCAACAGCTCGTCGCCCGTGATGCCCTGCGCGCTGGTGCCCAGCCGCTCGCCGGCGAACAGCTTCTGCCAGGGCCGCAGGAAGCCCAGCGGCTCCCCGATGCCCAGGTCGCGCTGGTACGACGCGGCCAGCTCCGGGGACACCTGCCGCTTGGTGTCGCTCTCCGTGGTGAGCGGCAGCGCGGCCATGAGGAAGTACGAGGCCACCGCCACCACCGGCACGAGGACGAGCTGCCGCACGAGACGCGTCGCGATGAGGCGCATGCGCTTAAGGCCCCTGCCCTTCCACGCGGGCCCCGGCCGTCTCATCCGGCCCCAGCCGCAGCTCGCGCAGCGCGAGGAAGTTGAACGGATCCACGTCCAGGCCGTGCAGCCGCGCCCGCACCCGGAAGTACCGATCCGGGTGGTACAGCGGCACGATGACGGCCTGCTCGCCCACCAGCACCTCCTGGGCGCGCGCGTACAGCTCGCGCGCATGCACGGCGTCCGTGTCGCCATCCGCCGCTTCCAGCAGCTGCTCGAAGCGCTGCATCGGTTCGCCGCCGGCTTGGGTCTCCCAGCCCGTCTGGTGGTTGCCCTGCTTCTCGAAGAGCGTGAAGAACGTGTTCGGGTGCGCGTAGTCCGCGCCCAGCCGGCGCAGCTGCAGGTCATACGCGCGAGGCCCCTGCGGCGTCCGCCGCGCCACCTCCGCGGAGAAGTCCGAACGCGAGTCCACCACCACCCGCACGCCCACCCGCGCCAGCTGCGCCGCGATGCGCTCCGCCAGCGCCTCCTCCGGCACGAACGAGTCCCCCGCCTTCACCACCAGCCGCAGCGGCCGGTCCAGCCCCTTCAGGCCCTGAAGCTCCGCCATCGCCCGCTCCGGCTCGTAGCGAGGCAGGCGCGCGGCCTGCTCGGGCGTGGCCGCGTCCGGCAGCTCCGGCGGCAGCAGCACGTTCGTCGTGCGCGCGGCCGGCAGCAGGCCCGCGAGCAGCGCCTCCCGGTCCAACGCGCGCGCCAGGGCCCGGCGCACCTCGGGCCGGTCCAACGGCGGGCGCTCCGTGTTGAAGGCGAGGAAGTACGTGGACAGCAGGGGCTCCCGCTTCAGGTCCGCGGCCCGCATCCCGCGCAGCGCCGCCGCGCTGTCCACGAAGACGAAGTCCACGCGTCCCCGCTCGTACAGCGCCGGGCCGATCTCCGACTTCATCAGCGTCAGCACCGGCGCCGGTGTCTCCCCCGGCCCCAGGGGCGGAGGGAACGCGGTGCGCGGGTTGTAGACTAGGCGCACGCGCTCCCCGGCGCGGTCCCAGCGCTCGACGCGGTAGGGGCCGATGGCCAGCGGGCGCCCGTCGCGGGGCCTGTCGAAGTAGTCGCGCACGGCCTCGTCGGACCGGCCCTCCAGGTCCGCCGACGGCGCGGGGAAGAACGGGTACACGTTCGCGAGCCGCGCCAGGAAGTAGCTCCGCGGCCGGTCCAACGTCACCCGCAGCGTCCGCGCATCCAAGGCCTCCACGCCCACGCGCGCGAGCGCGGCCTTCACCTCCGCCTCCGGTGCCCCCCGCTCCTGGAGCGCGAGCACCTCCTCCGCGCCCTCCAGGTCCGCCATCTCCCCGCGCTCGCGGCCCCGGAGCGCCCGGTGCCAGCCATAGACGAAGTCGCGCGCGGTGACGGGAGAACCGTCGGACCAGTTCACGTCCGCGCGCAGGTGGAAGGTGTAGACGTCGTGGCCGCCAGCGTCGGTCTCACGCTCCCACCGCTCCGCCAGCCCCGGCCGCACCGCGTGGTCCGGCCCCAGCGAGGTGAGCCCCTTCTGCGTAGCGAGCATCACCGGGAAGTTCACCCAGCTCGTCGGATCCGAGTGGCTCCAGTCGAGCGTGGTGGGCATCGCCGGCACCACCACCTTCACGCCGGGCTCGGGCTGGAAGCCGCACGGCCCGCAGGCCGCGGCCATCACCAGCACCAGGGAGTACCACCCGATTCGAGCGCGAAGAGCCACCGCCCGCGTTCTACCCCGACCCGCCCGAAAAGAGAGAAGCCAGGAGACCGCCGACGGAAGGGTCGGCCGGCATCCTGGCTTCGTCACCACCGCCCCGGACCGTGAAGGCCCGGGGTCAGGTCAGGCTTCAGGCCGGCGCGACAGGCGTGGAGACGTCGGCCGTCACGGTCAGGCCGCCCTTCAGGTTGTCCCCTGCTCCCTTGCGGCCGAACTCCTCCGGCTTCTCCAGGAGCAGCGCCTCGCGCAGCACGTCGTCCACGAACTCCACCGGGACGATGCGCAGCGCCTTGCGGATCTTCAGCGGGATGTCCCTCAGGTCCTTCTTGTTCGCCTTCGGGATGAGGACCGTCTTGATGCCCGCGCGGTGCGCCGCCAGCGTCTTCTCCTTCAGGCCACCGATGGGCAGCACGCGGCCACGCAGGGTGATCTCCCCCGTCATCGCCACGTCGCGGCGGACCGGGACGCGGGTGAGCGCGCTCACCAGGGCGGTGGCCATGGTGACGCCCGCGGACGGACCGTCCTTGGGGATGGCGCCCTCCGGCAGGTGGACGTGGATGTCGAAGTTCTCGAACACCTTGCGGTCGATGCCGAAGCGCTCCGCGCGGCTGCGCACGTAGGACATGGCCGCCTGCGCCGACTCCTGCATCACCTCGCCCAGCTTGCCCGTGATGATGAGCTTGCCCTTGCCCGGCATGGACGTGGCTTCGGTGGTGAGGATCTCACCGCCCAGCTCCGTCCAGGCGAGGCCCGTGACGATGCCCACCTGGTCCTCGCGCTCCGCCACGCCGTAGCGGAAGCGGGGCGTGCCCAGGAACTTCATCGCCTGCTTGCGGTCCACTTCGATGAGGTCGCGCTTGCCGTTCTTCAGCACGTCGCGGGCGATCTTGCGGAACACGCCACCAATCTCACGCTCGAGCGAACGCACGCCCGACTCGCGCGTGTACCGGTGCACGATGGTCTTCAGCGCGTCGTTGCTGATGTTGATCTTCAGGTCCGCCAGCCCGTTGGCTTCCTGCTCCTTCGGGATGAGGTACCGACGCGCGATGGAGAGCTTCTCTGGCTCCGTGTACCCCGCGATGCGGATGACTTCCATGCGGTCCTGCAGCGGACCGGGGATGTTGTGCATCGTGTTCGCGGTGCAGATGAACATCACCTTGGACAGGTCGTAGTCGAGGTCCAGGTAGTGGTCGTTGAAGTTGTGGTTCTGCTCCGGATCCAGCACCTCCAGCAGCGCCGCGCTCGGGTCGCCACGGAAGTCCGTGGACATCTTGTCGATCTCGTCCAGGAGGAACACGGGGTTGTTGCTGCCCGCCTTCTTCAGGGACTGGATGAGCTTGCCCGGCATCGCGCCGATGTACGTGCGGCGGTGGCCGCGGATCTCCGCCTCGTCGCGCACGCCGCCCAGGGACAGGCGCACGAACTTGCGGCCCGTGGCCCGCGCGATGCTGCGCGCCAGCGACGTCTTGCCCACGCCCGGAGGACCCACGAAGCACAGCACGGGGCCCTTCAACTTCTTCACCAGCTGCTGCACGGCGAGGTACTCGAGGATGCGCTCCTTCGGCTTCTTCAAGCCGTAGTGGTCCTCGTTGAGCACCCGCTCCGCTTCGGTGACGTCCAGCCGGTCCTGGGTCTCGTCGTACCAGGGCAGGCTGATGATCCAGTCGATGTAGTTGCGGACGACCGTGGCCTCGGCGCTCATCGGGCTCATCATCCGGAGCTTCTTCAGCTCCTTCTTGACCTTGAGCGTGGCCTCCTTGCTCATCCGCTTGTTCTTCAGCTTCTCTTCAATCTCCTGGATCTCGTTCTTGAACTCGTCGCGCTCACCCAGCTCCTTCTGAATGGCCTGCATCTGCTCATTCAGGTAGTACTCCTTCTGGGTCTTCTCCATCTGCTTCTTGACGCGCGTGCGGATCTTCTTCTCCACCTGGAGGATCTCGATCTCGCCCTGCATGAGCTCGTAGAGCTTCTCCAGCCGCTTGGCCGGGGACTCCGTCTCCAGCAGCGCCTGCTTGTCGTTCAGCTTCAACGACAGGTGCGCGACGATGGTGTCCGCCAGGCGCGCCGGGTCGTCGATGCTGGCGACCTGCATCAGCATCTCGGGCGGGATGCGCTTGTTGAGCTTCACGAACGCTTCGAAGACGGAGTGGACGGAGCGCACCAGCGCCTCCAGCTCCACGCTCTTCTCGAGCGACTCCTCGACCTCGTCCACCTCCACCATGAAGAAGGCGTCGTTCGGGTGGAACTTCTTCACCTTGGCCCGGCGCACGCCCTCCACCAGGACCTTCATCGTCCCGTCGGGGAGCGGCAGCAGCTGGATGAGGTGACCGATGGTGCCGAAGTGGAAGATGTCGTCCGGCGAGGGGTCGTTGGTCTTCGCCTTCTTCTGGGCGGCCAGCAGGATGACGGCCTTGTCATCCGGCCCCTTGTGGGCCATCGCGTCCTTCAGGGCCGCGATCGACTTCTCACGTCCGACGAACAGCGGCACCACCATGTGCGGGAACACGATGATGTCCCGAAGGGGCAAGAGCGGGATGGTGAGTCCCCGCTTCTGGGCTTCCTTCTTGTCGTCACGTCCGAAGAACATGTATCCGCCACCCGCTGGCCTGCCAGCCGGGCAGGCCCTTCAAGAGTTGCCCACATGCCGAGCACGCATGCAGGGTGAAACACCGCTCTATAACACGCCGGTCACGGCCCCCGTTCCCGTCACAAGATGGGGGGTCTTGACCCTGCCATCAAGGGAACACCCTGAGGGTAGAGACTGTCCTCCGGGGGTTTCAGCGGCCCTCGGCCGCCACCCCGCCCTGCGGGCGAGCCACGCCCAGGGTCTGGAAGAGAAAGGCGTACATGTCCGCGTTGGACTCGATGGCCTTCGCCACCTGGTCCGCCCCTCCGTGGCCCGCGTTCGCCTCAATCCGTAGCAGCGTGGCTGCCTGATTGCCCTTCGCGTTCTGCACCGCCGCCACGAACTTGCGCGCGTGCATGGGGTCCACCCGGTCGTCGTGGTCCGACGCCATCATCAGCAGCGCCGGGTAGCGCACGTCCTGGCGCACATGGTGGTAGGGCGAATAGGCGTACAGCGTCTTGAACTGCGCCGCGTCCTCCGCGGACCCGTACTCCGGCACCCACGTCCGGCCGCTGCCGAACAGGTGGTAGCGCACCATGTCCAGGAGCGGCACCCCGCACACCACCGCGCCGAACAGCTCCGGGCGCTGCGTCATCGCCGCGCCCACCAGCAGGCCGCCGTTGCTGCCGCCGTGGATGGCCAGCTTCTTCGGCTGCGTGTAGCCCTCCTTGGAGAGGAACTCGGCCGCACCCGCGAAGTCGTCGAACACGTTCTGCTTGTTCGCGCCCCGGCCCGCCTCGTGCCACGCGGTGCCGTACTCGCCGCCGCCGCGCAGGTTGGCCACCGCGTAGATGCCGCCCGCGTCCAGCCACGGCAGGATGCTCGCGCGGAAGCTGGGCTGCATGCTGACGAAGAAGCCGCCGTACCCGTACAGGAGCGTGGGCGCCGTCCCGTCCTTCTTCAGCCCCTTCTTGAAGACGAGGAACATGGGCACCCGGGTGCCGTCCTTCGACGGGTAGAAGACCTGCTCCACCGCGTACGCGTCCGGGTCCATGGGCAGCTCCACCTTCGCCCACAGGTCCACCTTCCCGCTCGCCACCGACGTCTTGTAGATCTGCCGCGGCGTCGTGAAGGAGCTGAAGGCGAAGTAGGCGTCGTCCTGGTCCTCCAGGCCCGCCAGGTTGGAGGCGGCGCCCACGCCCGGCAGCTTCACCGTGCGCACGGGCTTGCCCTCCAGCGTGGCAATGCGCAGCTCCGTCGCCGCGTCCTTCAGGTACTCCAGCGCCAGGTGGCCGCCCACCAGCGACACGCTCTCCAGCGACGCCTTGGGGTCCTCCGACACCAGTTCCTTCCAGTTCGCGCGCTCGGGCTTCTTCGGATCCACGCCGAAGACGCGCTGGCGCGGGGCGCCCTCGTCGGTGACGACGTAGAGGCGGTCCTTCCAGGCGAAGACGTTGTACTTGGCGCCCTTGCCCTTCACGAGCAGGCGCCAGTCCTTCTCCCCCGGGTGCTTCCAGTACACGTCGTTCTCGCTCCAGCCGCGCAGGATGGAGACGAAGAGGTACTTGCCGTCCCGGGACAGGTCGCCCTGGAGGAACGTCGTCGGGTCGCCGGTGCGCTCGTGCACCACCACGTCGTTCTTCGGGTCCTGCCCCAGCACGTGGAACTTGAGCGTGGTGTAGCCGGGCCGCGCGTCCACCGGGATGGAGGGGTCCGTGGGCAGCCACTCGTAATAGAAGCCCTTGCCGTCCGGCGTCCAATGCGGCTGGGCGTACTTGGCGCCCTCAATCACGTCCACCTTGGACCACTCGCCAGAGGCCACGTCCATCACGTGGAGCACGGCCTCGTCCGCGGCGTTGGGCTTCTGCGCGAAGGCCACGCGCTTGCCGTCCCACGAGGGCGCGAACGTGCCCAGCGACACGGTGCCGTCCTGGCTCCAGCCGTTGGGATCCAACAGCACCTTCTCCGGGCCCGACTCACCGTCGCGCCAGTAGACAATGGCCTTCTCCTTGTCCTTGTGGGTGCGCATGAAGAAGTAGCGCTGGCCCCGCCGCGCGGGGGCGGAGACGGAGTCCACGTAGAACAGGTCCTTGAAGCGCTTCGCCAGCGCGTCCCGGCCCGGCATCTTCTCGATGGCGTCGCGGGCCAGGGCGTCCTGGGCCTTCATCCAGGCCTGGACCTCGGGGGACTTCTCGTCCTCCAGCCAGCGGTACGGGTCCGCCACCTGCTGTCCGTGCAGCGTGTCCACCACCGCGTCCGTGCGGGTCGCCGGGTAAGCCATGCGTGAGGAGCCCTCCTGGGCCTGTGCGCCCGCGCCCACCGCCGGCCTCGCATCCGATGACGCGGAGGCGGGAATCTCTTCGCGCGTGGCTTCCTGGGTGGAAGCGCAGGCCGCGAGCGACAGCAGGGCGGGCACGAGCAGCTTTCTCATGGGGCACAGCAGATACAAGAAGGCCCCGTCCCCGGCCCGGAAAAAGTGCGGGCTTGGCCTCCCGCCCGCCTCCGCAAATGGACACGGGGCCCGTCCCGGTCCGCGTTGCTTCTCGCGGCTCACCGTGACGCGCCCCGTCATGTCCCTGCGGTGGCCCTCAAGGGCCGAGCGACCTCAGGCCGATTCCTTCTTCGGCTCCGGGGTCTCCTTGTTGTCCTGGGAGTGGAGCACCACGGGCTCGCTCTTCTTGAGGATGACCTCCTCGGAGATGAGCACCTCGCGGGCCGTCTTGCGGGACGGGATTTCGTACATCACGTCCAGCATGGCCGTCTCCAGGATGGAGCGCAGGCCTCGCGCGCCGGCCTTGCGGCGGATGGCCTCCGACGCGATGGCCTTCAGGGCCCCGTCGGTGAACTTCAGCGACACGCCGTCCAGCTCGAAGAGCTTGCGGTACTGCTTGGTGAGCGCGTTCTTGGGCTCGCCCAGGATGTTCACCAGCGCGACCTCGTCCAGCTCCTCCAGCGCGGTGATGATGGGCAGACGGCCGATGAACTCCGGGATCATGCCGAACTTGAGCAGGTCCTCCGGCTCCACCTGGCGCAGCAGCTCGCTCAGGTTGCGCTGCTTGCGCGACTGGATCTCCGCGCCGAAGCCCAGGCTGCGGCCACCCAGGCGCCGCTCAATCACCTGCTCCAGGCCGCCAAAGGCGCCGCCGCAGATGAAGAGGATGTTGGTGGTGTCCACCTGCAGGAACTCCTGCTGGGGGTGCTTGCGTCCACCCTTGGGCGGGACGTTGGCCACCGTGCCTTCGATGATCTTCAGGAGCGCCTGCTGCACGCCCTCGCCGCTCACGTCGCGGGTGATGGAGGGGTTCTCCGACTTGCGGGCGATCTTGTCGATTTCGTCGATGTAGACGATGCCCCGCTGCGCGCGCTCGATGTCGTGGTCGGCCGCCTGGAGCAGGTTGACGATGATGTTCTCCACGTCCTCGCCCACGTAGCCGGCTTCGGTGAGGCACGTGGCGTCCGCGATGGTGAAGGGGACGTTGAGGATGCGCGCGAGCGTCTGCGCGAGCAGCGTCTTGCCGGAGCCGGTGGGGCCGAGCAGCAGGATGTTGCTCTTCTGCAGCTCCACGTCGTCCATCGCGACCTTGGACTCGATGCGCTTGTAGTGGTTGTGCACGGCCACCGACAGCGTCTTCTTCGCGCGCTCCTGGCCGATGACGTACTCGTCCAGCACGGCCTTGATCTCCGAGGGCCGGGGGATGCGCAGCTTGGTGTCCTTGGTCTCCTCGCGGTCGATCTCCTCCGCGATGATGTCGTTGCACAGCCCGATGCACTCGTCGCAGATGTAGACCGTCGGTCCCGCGATGAGCTTCTTCACTTCCTTCTGCGATTTTCCGCAGAAGGAGCAGCAGAGGGTCTGGTTGTCTCGCTTCTCCACGTTCTTACCCGCCATGAAATCCCTCGCTGCGCCTGAAAGGCCCCAACCCGCTTCGCGTCCAGTCCCTGCCCCAGCCCAATCTAGTCAGCCACCCTCCGGGGCGTCCACGCACCTTCAGGGTACTTAACAAGGAGAAAATGGGCGTGAGGGGGGAAAGCAGAAGGCCGGAGGCGCGGGAAGGATTCCCAGCACCCCCGGCCGCCGACCGAGTCCCTGCTACCCCGGTCCCCGTGTCTACTTCTTCTCTTCCGCCTTCACGCCCACCGTCTTGCGGGGGTCCTGGATGGCGTCGAGGATGCCGTAGGCCTTGGCCTCGTTCGCGCTCATGAAGTAGTCGCGATCCGTGTCCTTCTCCACGCGCTCGATGGTCTGGCCGGTGTGCTTGACGATGAGCTCGTTGAGCTTGGCCTTCATCCGGAGGATTTCACGGGCCTGGATTTCGATGTCCGTCGCCTGCCCGCGCGCCCCGCCCAGCGGCTGGTGGATCATGATGCGGCTGGACGGCAGCGAGTAGCGCTTGCCCTTCGCCCCGGCCAGCAGCAGCACCGCGCCCATGGAGGCCGCCTGCCCCACGCAGATGGTGGAGACGGGCGCCTTGACGTACTGCATCGTGTCGTAGATGGCGAGGCCCGCCGTGACGGAGCCGCCCGGCGAGTTGATGTAGAGGTTGATGTCCTTGTCCGGGTCCTCGGACTCCAGGAACAGGAGCTGGGCGACGATGGCGTTGGCCACGTCGTCGTCGATCTCCGTTCCCAGCATGACGATGCGGTCCTTCAGGAGCCGGCTGTAGATGTCGTACGAGCGCTCACCCCGGTGGGTCTGCTCGATGACGTAGGGGACGGGCATGAAGGGCATGTCGGATGAACCTCTAGGAAAGACGCCGGAGACTTACGGAAAAAGCCTCAAGAATACTTCGCCCGACCCTTGAGGAATTCAATCGTCTTTTCCTCGCGGAGTCGCAGAGACAACCCCAGGCGCTCGTCCGGGCCCTTGAAGTACTTCTTCACCTGGGCAACGGGCTGGTTGGCCTCGATGGCGAGGTCCTCGATGCGCTTGTCCACGTCCTCTTCGGACGCCTGGATGTTCTGCTGCTGGGCAATGGCCTCGAAGAGGAGCGTGCCCTTCACCTCCAGGACGGCCTTCTCGCGCATCTCCTCGCGCAGCCGGTTGAAGTCCAGGTTGAGCTGGCGCGGGTCGATGCCCTGGCGCTGCATCTGGCGGAAGGCGCCCTCCATCATGGAGTCGATGGCGCGCTCCACCATGGCGCGGGGCACGTCGAACGCGTTCTTCTCCAGGAGGGCCTTGATGAGCGCGTCGCGCTCGTCCACCTGGGACTGGTTCTTCTTGGCCTTCTCCAGGTCCGAGCGCACCTTCGTGCGCAGCTCGTCCATGGACTGCGCCACGCCCGTCTCCTTGGCGAAGGCGTCGTTGAGCTCCGGGACGACGGCCTTCTTCAGCTCCTTGACGGTGATGTGGAAGGTGGCCGTCTTTCCGCGCACCTCCTCCGCCTGGTAGTCCTGGGGGAAGACGTAGTCGATGTCCTTGGACTCGCCGACCTTCACGCCCTCCAGCGCGGCGATGTTGCCCTCGATGAGCTCGCCCGCCTGCACGCGCACGCCGATGCCGTCCGCCTTGCTGCCGGGGAAGGGGTTGCCCTCCACCTTCGCCTCGAAGTCGATGGTGACCTGATCACCGGCGGCCACGGCGTCGCGGTCCGTGACGGGCTCGATGCGGCCGAGCGACTGGCGCATGCGTTCAATCTGCTCGTTGACCGCCTCGTCGGTGACGGAGGTGTCGATCTTCGTGAGCGCGACGCCCTCGTAGTCCTTCGCCTCCACGCGCGGCTTCACCTCCACGCGGGCCTCGAAGTTGAAGGGGGCGTTGGGCTTGAGGCCGGAGTTGGTCACCTGGGGCGAGGCGACGGCCTCCACCTTGTGCTCGCGCACGGCGTCCAGGTAGGCCTTCTGCACCACGCGCTGGATGACGTCGTCCTCCACCTGCTCGCGGAAGCGCTGCTCCAGGATGCGGCGGGGAACCTTGCCCTGGCGGAAACCAGGCAGCTTCACCTGACCGCTGAGCGCGGCGTACGCGCGGTTGAGCTCCTCCGCCACGCGGGCGTTGTCGACCTCGATGGAGAGCTTCTTCTCGATGGGAGAGAGCTCCTCGACCTGGACCTTCATGCGGGCCTCGCTCGCCGCCTCCACGGGCCTGAACGTCCCGGGGCGGCAACCGGAAAGTGGGACGTGCGGCTTTAGGGGATAGGCACGAACGGGTCAACGCGAAATGGGCGAGGAGGGACTCGAACCCTCACACCTTGCGGTACCAGATCCTAAGTCTGGCGCGTCTACCAGTTTCGCCACCCGCCCGACGCGTCGCGCGACCGTCCACCGTCCTACCGCGAAACCTCCGGGCGGGACAGGGGCCCTTCCCAGCGCCCCAGGCCCCTCTTTCGGGAGGGAGGGATGCCGGAAAAGAAACAGGGCCCCTTCAGCTTCTGAAGGGGCCCTGCGAGTGAGAGCGGAGGGAATCGAACCCACAACCTATGGATTAAGAGTCCATTGCTCTGCCAATTGAGCTACGCTCCCGACTGCTTGGCCTCGGCGCGTTGGCTGCGCGACACCGAGTGGCGGCGGTGAATACCGGTCGCCGCGCGCGCTGTCAAAACGTTTTTGCACCTCCCCTCCCATTCCTCGTGACGTGAACGGATGCCGGGCGTGCTGCCGGCCAATCCCGGATCTCCGTGACGATGCGAACGTCAGACCCGGCCTGCATGTTGATCCACGCCGCGGTTCGCGCTGCATGCCTGTAGCAGGGCCTGTCGGAGCACTACCTTTCACAAGGCGTGCAGCGTCCCCGGGGCAACCAGGTGGGCGGGCGAGGGTCGTCCGTCCTTTTCGAGGAGTGGAGTGGATGCGGGAGATGACAGTGATGGAAGCCAACGTGAAGGCGGATGGAACGACGTCCCAGCAGGGTGCGGCCTGGAACCGGGAGCGGGTGGAGCTGGTGAAGCGGACCATCTGCCCGCGGGGAATCAGCGAGGACGAGTTCGCCCTCTTCATCGAGCAGTGCAAGCGCAGCGGTCTGGACCCGCTCCTCAAGGAAGCGTTCTGCGTGGCGCGCCGCCAGAACATCGGCAACCGTGAGCGGCCCAACTGGGTGACGAAGTACGAGTTCCAGCCCTCGGAGGCCGGCATGCTCGCCCGGGCGGAGCGCTTCCCGGACTTCAAGGGCATCCAGGCGAGCGCGGTGTTCGCCGAGGATGAGATCGTCGTGGACCAGGGTAAGGGTGAGGTGGTGCACCGCTTCAACCCGGCCAAGCGCAAGGGCGCCCTCGTGGGTGCCTGGTCGCGGGTGGTGCGCGAGGGGAAGCTGCCCGTCGTGGTGTGGCTGGACTTCGCCGGCTACGTCCAGCAGACGCCCCTGTGGGCCAAGATTCCCACGACGATGATCGAGAAGTGCGCCCGGGTGGCGGCGCTGCGCAAGGCCTACCCGGAGGCCTTCGGCGGCCTGTACGTGCGCGAGGAGATGCCGGCCGAGGAGTACGACGCCCACGCGGCCGGTCCCGGCCTCGGCGTCCATGATGAGCCCGTGCCTCCGACGGGCGCCTACGAGGTGCTGGGCTCCAAGCCCGGACCGGTGAAGGCGTCCTTCCCCACCCTGGCC
>NZ_RAWA01000197.1 GCF_003611675.1 Corallococcus sp. CA053C | reverse complement strand
CCTCGTGTCGGTGCTGACGCCCCTGGCCGGGCTCGTGCGCGCGGGGCTGGCCACGGCGCCGGGGGACGGGATGCAGGGGGATGCGCTGCTGGGCGCGGCGAGGGCGGCGGCCCTGGCGGCGGCGCCCGGCGAGACGCGCGTCAGCGGTCCGTTGCTGTACCGGCTGGCGCTGGGCGAGCGTTCGGTGGTGGTGGCGGACACGGCGCTGGTGCGGCTGTTCGAGCTGCTGCGCCGGTTGGCGGCGAGCCCGTTGCCGGTGCTGATCCACGGGGAGACGGGCGCGGGCAAGGAGAACGCGGCGTGGGCGGTGCACCACTGGTCGCGGCGCGCGGCGCAGCCGTTCGTGGCGCTCAACTGCGCGGCGCTTCCGGAGAGCCTGGTGGAGGCGGAGCTGTTCGGCCACGAGCGGGGCGCCTTCTCCGGCGCGGACCGGGCGCGCGAGGGGCTGCTGGAGCGGGCCAGCGGCGGGACGCTGTTCCTGGACGAGGTGGCGGAGCTGTCGCTGGCCGTCCAGGCGAAGCTGCTGCGCGCGTTGGATCAGCAGGTCATCATCCGGCTTGGGGACTCGCGCGAGCGGCCCGTGGATCTGCGCGTGGTGGCGGCCACGCACCGCGTGCTGGCGGACGAGGTGAAGGCCGGGCGCTTCCGGCAGGACCTGTTCTTCCGCCTGTCCGCGGCGGTGGTGGTGCTGCCGCCCCTGAGAGATCGGCCGCGCGAGCTGCCCCTGCTGGCGCGGGCCTTCCTGGAGGAGGCCTGCGCGAGGACGGGGCGCCCGCCGCTGCACCTGTCCGCCGCGACCATGGGCGTGCTCAACGCGCATGCGTGGCCGGGGAACGTGCGCGAGCTGAAGAACGTGCTGGAGTACGCCGCGGCCACGTCACCGGGGCCGGTGGTGGAGCCGTCGCACCTGCCGGCGTCCCTGTGGTCGGGGGAGGCGCCGCTGGAGCCGGAGGCCACGCGGGAGGGGGACACGGCGCCGCGCGCGTTCCGGAACCTGGCCGAGGAGCTGCGGGTGCTGGAGCGGCAGCGGATGGTGGAGGCGCTGGAGGCGACGGGCGGGGTGCAGACGCGCGCGGCGCAGCTCATCGGCATGCCGCTGCGCACGTTCGCGTTCAAGCTGAAGCAGCACCGCATCGCCTCGCGAGGACGGGGCCCGGCGGTGGAATGACGAGCGCGGGCCCCTCACCGTGGCAGCCCCCCGCGACGTTCGGGGAGTACCGGCTGGTGCAGCCGCTGGGCCGGGGCGCGATGGGCGAGGTGTACCTCGCGCACGACACGGTGCTGGACCGGCTGGTGGCGGTGAAGTTCATCACCGGCGTCGCGCCCGATGAGGTCCAGCGCGAGCGCTTCCGCACCGAGGCGCGCGCCATCGCCCGCGTGCAGCATCCGAACGTGGTGGGCATCCACCGCGTGGGCGAAGTGGGCAACCGGCCGTATCTCGTCTCGGAGTTCCTGCGCGGGGACAGCCTGGACCGGCTGGCGCGGCCGGTGCCGTGGGAGCGCGTGCTGGAGATTGGAATCGGCCTGGCGCGGGGGCTCGCGGCGGCGCATCGGCAGGGGGTGCTGCACCGGGACCTCAAGCCCGCGAACGCGCTGCTGACCGAGGACGGTCAGGTGAAGCTGCTCGACTTCGGCGTGGCGAAGCTGCTCGACGTGGCGATGGCGCCCGTCGGGCCCGTCCTCGTCCCGGACGCCCCGATGGTGCTCGAGGGCGCGGCGACGGTGGATGTGCCGGGGACCGGCGGGGTGGGGGCGTCGCGGTGGAGCGCGACCACGGATCATCCGGCATCGGGCGGCGCGAGCGGATCACAGCGGAGCGCGACCGTGGATCCACGTCCGCAAGACCTCCCGGTCCATCCCTCCGACCTGATCTCCACGGGCCGCATCGGGACCCCGCTCTACATGGCGCCCGAGGTGTGGCGGGGCGAACCGGCCACGGCCCGCAGTGATCTCTTCTCGCTGGGCGTGCTCCTCTACGAACTCTGTGGCGGTGCCACGTCCGGTCCGCTCGCGGAGGACCCGCTCAAGGCACGGATCTTCGCGCCCCTGGACGGAGCCGTGCCACGGATCGATCCCGCCTTCGCCGCGGTCCTCGCACGGTGTCTCACGCATGATCCGTCCGCGCGCTTCGACTCCGCGGACGCCCTGCGCGAAGCGCTGGAGTCGATCTCCGCGCGCCGCGCCGGTTCTGGCGGTCAGGACCTCACCCCCTCCACGCCGCCCCGTCCCCGGTGGGTGCGGATCACCCGCGTGGTGGCGCTCCCACTGCTGGCGGCCGCCATCTTCCTCGGAGGCAACTGGCGGGGCGAACGTTCCCGGCGCCTGGACGCGGAGCAGGCCCTGGCCTCCGTGGCTCCCATCTTCGACGAGTGCCGGACCCTGGACACGCAGATCGAAGCGCTCCGCGCGGAGGCCTTCACCGCGTTCGACACGGACCGTGTCCCCCTCGCCGAGGACGTCTGGGCCCGCGCGCTGTCCCTGGGCGCGAAGCAGGCCCGGCGCTACGAGGAGGCCACCACCCTCCTCGAAGCCTCCCGGGCGCGCGTGGGCGCCGGTCGCGATGCCCCGCTGGATCAGCGCCTCGCGGAGGTCCTCTTCCAGCGCATCCTCATCGCGGAGCGCGACCGCAAACCCGAAGTCCGCACGGCCCTGATGCAGCGCCTGGAGGAGGTGGATCCGGGCGCCCGCACGAGCCGCCGACTCACCGAGCCCGTGCGGATGGACCTGGACAGCGATCCTCCCGGCGCCGTCGTCCAGGTCGAAGGCCCGACGCCGTGGAAGCTCGGCACGACGCCCCTCACCTCGGGCGTCACGCTGCGGCCCGGCTCCTACCTGCTCACGTTCACGCGGCCGGACCGGCCTCCCGTGCGCTACCCCGTGCTGCTCGGACGCGGCGGCGTCTTCCAGGCCAGGGTGGTCCTCCCCGAGCACGTCCCGGACGGCTACGTCTACGTGCCCCCGGGCCGCTTCCTCTACGGCAGCGGCGACGACGAGACCATCCGCCGCACCGTCGTGCGCACGCGTCCGCTGCACCCGCTCACCACCGGCGCCTTCCTCATCGCCCGTCACGAGGTCACCTGCGCGGACTGGCTCACGTGGCTGCGCGCACTGCCCGCATCGGAGCGCGCCGCGCGCAGGCCCCGGGGCACCAACTACTTCGGCACCATCGAGCTGCTCCCGAACGCGGACGGCACCTGGACCTTCCACCTGGAACACGAAGGCGTCGCCTACCGCGCGAAGGAAGGGGAGCCGCTGCGCTACCACGACCGCGAGCTGCGCGCCGAACAGGACTGGCGCCGCTTCCCCGTGTCCGGCATCTCCTGGGAGGATGCCCGCGCGTACGTCGCCTGGCTGGACGCCACGGGCCGCGTCCCCCGCGCGCGCCTGTGCACCGAACGCGAGTGGGAGCGCGCCGCCCGGGGCGCGGACGGACGCGACTACCCGCACGGCCCCACGCTCGCGCCAGATGACGCCAACTTCGACGCCACCTATGGCCGCAAGCCGCGCGCCTTCGGGCCGGACGCGGTGGGCTCACATCCCGCGTCCGACAGCCCCTTCGGCGTGGCGGATCTGTCCGGCAACGTCTGGGAGTGGCTGGTGACGGACACCGCCGGAACGCCCGCGTACGGCGGCGGGTCGTTCTACCAGGACGCGCTCACCGCCCGCGTCCTCAACCACGGCGACGGCGAGCCGCGCACGCGCTTCCCGTTCATTGGAATGCGCGTGTGCGCTTCCCCTCCATGACGGCCGCGCTTTCGAGATCGCGCCCGGGAAGCTGGCCCACCGCGGGCAGGTAACCCAGCTCCCGCACGAAGACGAACCCGGGCGGGGCCTCCGTCGACGTGGCGTAGCCGAGCGCCGTCGGGTGCCTCCACAGCGTCAGCGGACGCCGCTGTCCGGCGCTGGTGCTGTCGACGGCGCTGTACAGGTAGCCCTCGATGCCCCGGTCTCCGTTCAACGCCTTGAGGTAGTAGCCGGGGACGCCGTCGCACGCGGAGGAGTCCGTGAGCAGGAACCGCCCGCTGCTGGTCGCACACCGGTACAGCGGCTTGATGAAGTTCCCCATGCGCGCCTGGAGGGACGCGGGCAGCTGCGCGGAGAGCAGGGGCCCCTCCATGCGCAGCGAGACGAACGAGGCCGGCTCATCCGCCAGCCCGTCGCCATCCAGGTCCACGCTGTACCCGGATACGTCCAGGCCCCCCGCGGTGTACGCCATCTTCAGCGACACCGCGGTGGTCGTCACGAAGCCCGTCTCCCCGCGCTGGAACGTCACCAGCGCGTGATCGATGAAGAGCGAATAGGACACGAGCAGCGTCCTGTCGCCCATGTTCGACAGGTTGAGGCTCTCACACGGCAGCCTCCGGACGGCCGGGGTGAGCGCGCGGTTCACGCACGTGGCCTCCATCGACAGGCTGTCCCAGCGCTTCTTGCCCAGGCACAGCGGCTGGACCTCACCGCAGTCGCTCATCTCCCATACAGCCTCCAGCGCGTAGCCCTCCCGCCCCTGGGTCGTCGGCACGTGGCCCTCCGTCCCTCGCGCCAGGGCGTTCTGGACGCCCATGAAGACCAGCGGCGTCCCATCCAGCGTGTTGCTGCGCCCCTCGCCGCAATAGTCCGCCATCGCCATGCGCGTGCAGAGCTGGTGGTAGTCGCGCGCGGTGGCCTCCGGGTAGGCCCCCGCCCAGGGCGGATAGCCCCAGTCGATGCACTTGGCGATGACGCCGCCGCCCACGAAGAACGGCTGGCTCGCGGTGCCCTCGTTCTTCGGCGCGCACGCGAACGTGAAGTAGTCCGGGTTCGGCGTCAGCTCGCCCCCGGCGGACCACGCGTGCGGCACCGCGAGCGCGAACCCGCTGCCCAGCGGACACAGGGGCACGGCGTTCGAGTCATCCGTGGACGCCGTCACGCGGAACTCCCAGTGCGCCGCGCCCGACTGGAGCAGCTCCGGCGTACACGCGGACGTGGGCGCCGTGATGTCCTCGTGACAGCGCGCCTCCTCGATGACGAGCTTCACCGAGCGGCCCTCGAACGGCGCGCGGAAGGTCGTCTTCACGAGCCCGGGTCCGTCCAGGAACCGCAGCACCGGAGCCGGCGGCGTGCCCGTGGTGCAGTGCTGGGCCACCACCAGGCGCCCGCCCACCATCCCCGCCTTGGACGTGGTGCACTTCATCCCGGCGGGAGGAGGGGACTCCACCGAGGCCAGCGGGATGTTGATGGACTCGAAGCGCTCCGAGCCATGCAGCCGCGTGCCCTGCGCGCTGTTCGTCGGCGGAGGTTCCGCCCCCGCGCCCAGGCCCCCCAACACCACCGCGCCCAGGAACCACCGCGCCCACGTCTTCTTTCGTGTCGACATGACTTCGCCTCCCGCGTGCATGCGGATCCGCCGCAATCGTTCTCGCCAGAAGGGGTACTCCGGAGGCGCGCGAAATTCGGGAGGCCCGCGTCCGGATCCGCGGGACTGAGCAAGCCTTGCCGTGCGTGCAAGGTCCGCACGACCGTCCGGGCCCCCCTTCGTGCCAACCTTGCACGATGGTGGCCGCCCGCCGCGGGCACCGCCCCTGGCACGCGCCGTGCTCAGGGTCCCGGAGCGATTCCGGGGCGGAAGCCAGCAGCTCCCAGGCTCCAGCTCCGGAGTCGCGAAGTCCGGTCACCCGTCGGACGTCTCGCATCCCATCCACCACCATCCACCATCACCACGGGCGGCGCACGTCGCCGCCGTGAGGGGGAAGTCATCATGAAGAAGGCACTGTTTGGCGCGGCGTTGTTCCTGGGCGTCGGCTGCGGCGGCGAAGCGCTCGAGTCCCCGACGCGGGCCGAGACCGAGACGCCGGCCGCCACGGAGACGAAGGGCCTGCTCACGAGCGTGCGCCTGACGAACGGCAACGTCGTGGAGTTCTATGAGATGCAGCCGGGCGAGGTCATCGTCACGGAGGCGGGCCAGTATCCCAACCCGCCCGCGGCGTCCGTCGCCTCGCTGGCGCCGGTGGAGGCGTACCGCGAGCTGACCGGTGGCCGTGACGTCCCGGCCGCGCTCGCCGCCGCGCAGGCCCGGCTGGAGGCCGCCCGCGCCAAGGCGCCTTCCGTGCCACTCCAGGCCCAGGGCCCCGTGGAGGGCGTGCCCACGCAGGCCGCCGCGCCCCAGCCGGGCGGCGTGCACGCCTCGGCGGGTCCGTGCGACCTGAGCTGGTTCCAGGACAACTTCTGCCTCAGCGGCTACGACTACCAGATGTGCCTGACCAACTGGTGGGGCGGCGCCTGGGTGCAGATCAACGGCGCGGACTACCACTACTCCGCGGTGTGCCCGTTCAGCGGCAGCGTGGTGATGGAGATCGCCGGGCAGGGCATCTGGTCGGTGCCGCAGGGCGGCTACCGCTGGGCCTCGCGCAGCGCCTCCAACTTCACCTTCCGCACGGACATCACCCACGCGACGAACTCCGGCTTCCAGTTCGCGTCGAACGTGAACTACTGACCTGACGTCCTCCGGGCGGTAGTACTGTGTCTCCCCTCCGACCCACCCAGAGGGGGGACATGCCCATCCATCACCGCGTCCTGGCCGCACTCGCGTTCTTCTCGCTGTCCGGTGTCGCCGGAGCGCAGGCGCCACCCGCGCCGCCTCCGAAGCCGCCGTCTCAGTATGAGCTGACCCCCGAGCGCGCCGCGTACCTCCGGTCGCACTACACGAAGTTCGACGTGCGCATCCCCATGCGCGACGGCGTGAAGCTCTTCACGTCCTTCTACGTCCCCAACGACGCCAGCCCCACGAAGCGCTACCCCGTGCTGCTGATGCGCACGCCGTACTCGGTGGCCCCCTACGGCGTGGACCGCTACCCCCAGAGCCTGGGCCCCCTGGCCTTCGAGAAGGACGGCTTCATCTTCGCCTTCCAGGACGTGCGCGGCCGGTTCATGTCCGAAGGCGAGTTCATCAACATGCGCCCCCACCGCGACACCAAGCGCGGCAAGGAGGTGGACGAGAGCAGCGACACCTACGACACCCTCGACTGGCTGGTGAAGCGCGTGCCGAACAACAACGGCCGCGTGGGGATGTGGGGCATCTCCTATCCGGGCTTCTACACGTCCGCGGGCGCCATCGACTCGCACCCCGCGCTCAAGGCGGTGTCGCCGCAGGCGCCCATCGCGGACTGGTTCTGGGACGACATGCACCGGCATGGCGCCTTCAACCTGCAGCTCGCCTTCAGCTTCTTCGCCGCCTTCGGCAAGCCGCGCCCCGCGCTCACCGACGACGCGGAGTGGAAGAACTTCGAGTTCGGCACGCCGGACGCCTACGAGTTCTTCTTGAACCTGGGCCCGCTGGGCAACGCGGACGCGAAGCACTTCAAAGGCGACGTGGGCTTCTGGAAGGACATCACCGCGCACCCCAACTACGACGCCTTCTGGCAGACGCGGAACCTGTTGCCGCACCTGAGGAACATCAAGGCCGCGGTGCTGGTGGTGGGCGGCTGGTACGACACCGAGGACCTCTACGGCCCGCTGCGCACCTACGCCGCCATCGAGAAGCAGAACCCCGGCATCGCCAACACGCTGGTGATGGGCCCCTGGTTCCACGGCGGCTGGATGCACGAAGGCACTTCCCTGGGCGACGCGGAGTTCGGCTTCACCACCACGGACACCTACCAGGACCTGGTGCTCGCCTTCTTCCAGCACCACCTCAAGGGCGCGGCGGCCCCGGCCGTCCCGGAGGCGCTCGTCTTCGAGGGCGGCGCCAACCGCTGGCGCCGCCTGGACGCGTGGCCTCCCAAGGGCGTGAAGGAGACGCGGCTGTTCTTCCAGCCCCAGGGCGCGCTCACGTTCCAGGCGCCCACGGCGAAGACAGCGTCGTTCGACGAGTACGTGAGCGACCCGTCCAAGCCCGTGCCCTACACGCAGGACCTGAGCCCCGGCTGGTCGAGGAACTACATGACGGAGGACCAGCGCTTCACGTCGCGCCGGCCGGACGTGGTCGTCTACCAGACGGCGCCGCTGGAGAAGGACCTCACCCTCGCCGGCCCCATGGAGGCGGAGCTGTGGGTGTCCACCACCGGCAGCGACGCGGACTGGGTGGTGAAGCTGGTGGACGTGAACCCGGGCAAGCTGCCCGGCTGGAAGAAGGATCAGGACGAGGCCGGCGAGCGCAACCGGGGCAGCCAGCAGACACTGGTGCGCGGTGAGCCGTTCCGGGGCCGCTTCCGCGACGGCTACGTGCAGCCCAAGCCCTTCACGCCCAACGAGGTGACGAAGGTGCGCTTCGTCATCAACGACGTGTTCCACACCTTCAAGCGCGGCCACCGGCTGATGGTGCAGGTGCAGTCCAGCTGGTTCCCGTTCATCGACCGGAACCCGCAGACCTTCGTGCCCAGCATCTACGACGCGAAGGAGTCCGACTTCGTGCGCGCCATGCACCGGGTCCACCACTCGGCGGCGAATCCCAGCGCACTGAAGGTCTCCGTGCTCCCGGCGCTGGACGACTAGTCACCAGTCCGCCACGCGAGGCTGCTAGGCTGCCGCGCCGTCACGCGCGCGCGCAGCCCGCCGCTTCACCGCGCTTCAGCCGCCGACGGGAGGGACATGACCGGTCAGGACCGGACCGACGATGGGCTGGTGCAGCTCGACGGCAGCATGGGGGACGGGGGAGGCCACATCCTCCGCTCGGCGCTGAGCCTGTCGCTCATCACCGGCCGCCCCTTCCAGCTCACCCGCCTGCGCGAGCACCGGGAGCCCCCGGGCCTGCGGCCCCAGCATCTGGCGTACGTGCGCGGCGCGGAGGCCCTGAGCAGCAGCACCAGCGAGGGCGCCGTCGTGGGCGCGGCCGGGTTCCACTTCCGCCCGGGCCCGGTGCGCGCGGGGGACTACCTCCTGGAGGTCGGCACCGCGGGCAGCACGCCGCTGCTCTTCCAGTGCCTCGTGTACCCGCTGGCGCTGGCCGGCGGCGGACGGCTCACGCTGCGAGGGGCCACGCACCTGCCGCACAGCCCCAGCTTCCACGTGCTCACGGGGGCGTGGCTGCCGGTGGCGCGCGCGTACGGGCTGCCCGTGCAGCTGTCGCTGGCGCACGCGGGCTTCTATCCGGAGGGCGCGGGCGAATTCACCGCGGAGGTGGGCGCGCCCGTGGAGCCGCCGCTGCGCGTGGACCTTCCCGCGCGGGGTGTGCTGCGCGAGGTGCGGGTGATGTCCTTCGTGGGCGGGCTACCCTTCGCGGTGGCGGAGCGTCAGTCGCGCGCCGCGGTGGCCGCGCTGCGCGAGCGGGGCATCCTGGCGGAGGCCGACAACCGGCCGCTGCCGGTGACGCGCTCGCAGGGCACGGTGACGTTCGTGCTGGCGCAGTTCGAGCACACCGTCGCGGCCTTCACGTCGCTGGGGGACCGGGGCCACGACGCGGAGGCCGTGGGCCGCGAGGCGGCGGAGGCGCTGGCCCGGTTCATGGAGACGGGTGGGGCGCTGGATGAGCACCTGGCGGAGCAGCTGCTCCTGCCGGCGGCGCTGCTCGCGTCCGGGAGGCTGGGGCCCGTCACGCCGGGCACCACGCGCTTCACCGCCGCGAGCGTCACCGGGGACCTGATCACCCAGGCGGAGGTGCTGCAGCGGTTCCTGCCAGTGAGGATCCGCGTGGAGCCGAACGGAGCGGTGGAGGTCCGTCCGGCGTGAGGCACCGCGAGGGGAGCCGCTAGGCTTCGTCCTCGCCGGGGCGCTCGTGGATGCCGAAGGTGTTGCTGGAGGACATCTCCTTCACGGTGCCGCGGTAGGCGCGGATGGCGAAGGGCGTGGCCACCAGGAAGACGATGCCCACGAGGCCAATGGCCATCCACGGGATGGGCGTCTCCTTGATCTGCACGTCCTTGCCGTAACCGTTGAGGTTGTTGCCCATGGCGCGCGCCTTGGCGGCGTCCTTCTCTTCCTGGGTCAGCTCCTTGCGGCTCTGGAAGTCCTGGGGCTGGCGGCGCGGAGGCTGGGCCAGGACAGCACCGCCCCAGACGAGGGCGAGGACGAGAACAAGCCGGGAGAGGGAGGGAGGGGACATGGCCCGTGAGCCTAACAGAGCCGCCCTTCACGATGAACAGGGGTTGCTTCACACACCCCGGGACGTTACCCGCGCCGCATGCTCCGGCTTCCCTTCGTCCTCCTGGCCAACCTGTTGATCGGGTTGCGCCTGCTCCTGGGCCTGCCCTTTCGTCTGATGGCGGTGCGTCAAAGGCCCGCGTGGGTGCGGTTCCGGCTCTCGGGGAACCTGCCGTACCGACCGCGCCCGGGGCCCCGCTTCCGCCTGGGCGGCCCCCCGGTGGAGCCCGCCACGGTGACGTCGCTGGAGGACTTCGGCCGGGCACTGCGGCTCCTGGCCGCGGACCCCAAGCTGGAGGGCATCCTCCTGGAAGTGGAGGACCTGTCCCTGGCGGACGCCCGGCGGGAGGCCCTGCTGGGGCTGATCACGGACTTCCAGGCCGCCGGCAAGCGGGTGGTGTCCTGGTCGGTGATGGTGGACACGTCCGCATACCCTGTCCTCGGCACGGCGGACGAGGTGCTGCTCGCCCCCATGGGCCGCGTGGACCTGGTGGGCTTCGCCGCGGAGGCCACCGTCCTGGGCGAGGCCTTCGGACGGGTGGGCATCCACGCGCACTTCGCCCGGCGCGGTGACTACAAGACGGCGCCGGAGCTCTTCACGGACGGCACGGTGTCCGACGTGCAGCGTCAAACGCTGGAGACGTTCCTGGACGAGCGCTACGCCGTCCTCGTGGACGCCCTCTCCCGGGATCGGGGCCGGACGCCGGAGGAAGCGCGGGCGCTCATCGACGCGGGGCCCTACAGCGCGAAGCGGGCGCTGGAGGCGGGGCTGGTGGACGGGCTGGTGCACGAGGCGGACCTGCGCGCACACCTGGGCCTGGAGGTGAAGAAGGACGAGGAGGCCCCGGTGCCGACCTTCGCGGCGTACCTGGCGACGCAGGCCTTCCCGCCGGTGCGCTGGCGCAAGCTGCGGCGCAAGCCCCGGCTGGCGGTGGTGGACGTGGCGGGCATCATCATCCCGGGCAGCGGCGGCGCGGGCCGGTTCGCGGCGGCGGACACGGTGGTGAAGGCGCTGCGGCAGGCGGCGCGCGACCCGAGGGCGAAGGCGGTGGTGCTCGCGGTGAGCAGCCCGGGCGGCTCGGCGCTCGCGTCGGAGCAGGTGCTGGAGGCGGTGAAGCGGGTGGCGAAGCAGAAGCCCGTCATCGCCTACGTGGATCAGGTCTGCGCGAGCGGCGGGTACATGGCGGCCATCGGCGCGAAGGAGATCTGGTCCGCGCCGCACGCCGTGGTGGGCTCCATCGGCATCTTCCAGGGCAAGTTCGAGTACGGCGACCTGCTGGAGAAGCTGGGCGTGCGCCACACCACGGTGACGCGGGGTGAGAACGCGGCGTTCGGATCCGGGTCGCGGGGCTTCACGCCGCACGAGCGCGCTGCCCTGGAGCGCGAGGTGGAGGAGGGCTACCAGACGTTCCTGGAGCTGGTGGCGCAGGCGCGCGGCCGGACGAAGGAGGAGATCCACCAGCTCGCGGAGGGCCGCGTCTACTCGGGGCTGCGCGCGAAGGACGTGGGGCTGGTGGACCGCATCGGCGGCTTCGAGGAGGTCTGCCGCCACGCGATGGACGAGGCGCGAGTCACCTCGGAGGACTTCGAGCTGCACCGCTACGCCCGGGCGACGCGCTCACGGCTGTCGCTGCTGAAGCTGCTCGCGGCGGCGGCCCATCCGACGTCGTACGCGTTCTGCCCGACGGCGTGGAGCCTGGAGGGCTTCGGGACTCCGGGCGCCATCGACTAGCATGGGCGCATGGCCCGCTCCTGCCCGGTGTGCCCCAGCCAGCCGTTGAACGCCGTCCAGGCCTCGGACGTGGAGGTGGACCTCTGTCCGCGCTGCCACGGCCTGTATTTCGACCGGGGAGAGCTGGAGCGCTTTCCGGACCGCCCCTCGCTCAAGCCTCTTCAGGCCGCGGCGAAGCAGGCCCCGTCGCGCTGCCGCAAGGGGGGCCACCTGGTGCCCCGCGCCCTGGCCCACTGCGCCACCTGTCGCAGTGAGCCCCTGGGGTGCCCGGGCTGTGGTGCGCGGCTGGCGCTGGTGTCCGCGCGCGTGTGCACGGTGGACCTGTGCACGCAGTGCGGGGGCACGTGGCTGGACGCGGGCAAGTTCGAGGCGCTCGAGCACGCCACCGTGACGGCGCCGCCCCCGCCGTCCAAAGCCTCGCAGGAATGGGAGGTCGCCCCCGCGACGGATGGCGGCGCCGACCCCTGGAAGGCCCCGGGCGCCACGGCCCCGCTGCCGCCGTCCCATTCACCGTCGGGCGGCTACGGCCTGCGCTCGCCGCTGGCCTGCGTCCAATGCGGGCTCCAGCTCCCGGTGTCCCACGCCTGGGCCTGGAACGGCGACCTCTACTGCGGCAATCACCACCCGAAGGGCGCCGTGTCGGGCGCGAGCCTGCCCAAGCACCAGAGTTCGGGGGGCCTGCCGAACCTGGACGTGGACGACGGCCTCGAGCTGGCGGACCTGGTGCGCTGGTTCGTCCAGCTCCTGCGCCACCACTAGCCTCCCACCCGAGCCACCGTGCAGGGGAGGGCAGGGTGTCATCGCGACGCACGCGGACACCCGGAGATTGCTCCCCCAGGGCACGGGGTCTACCCTGCCGCGCCAGTGATGCCGCGCCTCGCACCCTTCAGCCTCCTGCTCCTCGGCGCCGCCTGCGCCACCGCGTCGCGTGAGCCCGCATCCGTCGCGGAGGCCTACGCGAGGGCGCTGGAGGAGAACCGGCTGTCGGACGCCTACCGCCTGACGACCGGAGGGCCAGAGGGCGAGGTCGCCTTCCTGGACGAGTTCTCCGACGAGAAGGCCCGCCGCGAGCGCGCCGCCGCCGTGCGCACCGGCACCAGCGTGCTGGAGGCCCGGGCCCCGTCCGTGACGCTCGCCCGCCAGGGTGAGGACTGGCGCGTGGTGGAGTCCCGCCCCGCGGACGTGCCCCGGGCGGCGCTCCGGAAGTTCCTCGACGAGGTGGAGTCGCGCGACTGGAAGGGCGCCTGGGGCCTGCTCGCCTCGCCCCTCAGGGCCCGCTACACCCCGGAGCGCCTTCGCGAGGACTTCGAGCGCGAACCCCTGGCCAAGGAGCGCCTGCGCCGCGCGCGCCTGTCCCTCAACACGCACGTGCGCGTGGCGGCGGGCGAGGCCCTGTTCCCCCTGGGAGAGGAGCGCGCCGTGCGGCTGGTGCTCGAGGACGGGGAGTACCGGGTGGCGGCCATCGAATGAGGCCCAGAAGCAGCGAGCCCCCAGACGTGGTGATGGCCGATGCACCCTCCGGCCCCTCGCGTTAAACGACGTTGACAGCCCCCGGAGTGCTGGCAATCTCCGCCCCCCTTCAAGCGTGCAAACGCCCGTTTTCAAAAGGCTTCAGGTGTCCCGATGAGCGTTTCCCAGGCCGATGTGATGACGGCCATGTCGAAGGTGATCGATCCCGAGCTGCACATCGACCTCGTGAAGGCCGGGATGGTGAAGGACGTCCGTGTCACGGGTGACACGGTGAAGCTGAAGATCGAGCTGACCACGCCCGCGTGTCCCATGAAGGGGAAGATCCAGGCGGACGCGGAAGCCGCGCTCAAGGCCGTGCCGGGCCTGAAGACCTTCGACATCGAGTGGGGCGCCCAGGTGCGCGGCGTCGCTGGCGGCTCCGGTGGCGGCACGGCGCTCTTGCCGGGCGTGAAGAACATCCTGCTCGTGGGCGCCGGCAAGGGCGGCGTGGGCAAGAGCACGGTGGCGGTGAACCTGGCCGCGTCGCTCGCGCAGCACGGCGCCAAGGTGGGCCTGCTGGACGCGGACTTCTACGGCCCCTCGGTGCCGCTGATGACGGGCCTGGCGGACAAGCGCCCGGTGAGCCCCAACGGCAAGACGTTGGATCCGCTCATCGCCCATGGCCTGAAGGTCATGTCCATCGGCTTCCTGGTGGAGGCGGATCAGGCGCTCATCTGGCGCGGCCCCATGCTGCACGGCGCGCTGATGCAGCTGGTGCGTGACGTGAACTGGGGCGAGCTGGACTACCTCATCCTGGACCTGCCCCCGGGCACGGGCGACGTGGCGCTGACGCTGTCGCAGTCGGTGCGCGCGGCGGGCGCGGTGCTGGTGACGACGCCGCAGGACGTGGCGCTGGCGGACGTGGTGCGCGCCAAGCAGATGTTCGACAAGGTTCACATCCCGGTGCTCGGCATCGTGGAGAACATGAGCCAGTTCATCTGCCCGCACTGCTCCAAGGCCACCCACATCTTCAACCACGGCGGCGGGCGCAAGGCGGCGGAGATGTTCGGCATCCCATTCCTCGGGGAGATCCCCCTGGACCTGAAGGTGCGCGAGTCCGGAGACTTGGGCGTGCCCGTGGTGGTGGGGTCCAAGGACAGCCCGGAGGCGAAGGCCTTCCAGGAGATCGCCCGGAATGTGGCCGGACGCGTGTCCGCGCAGACGATGAAGAGCGTGCCGCTGCCGGTGATGCAGGCCCGGTAGCGTCCAACCCGTAAGGAGACCGCATGGCCCCGACCGGCAACGACGACTTCCCTCCTGATCCGCTGTTCGATGAGTCGGAGGACCAGCATCCCGGCCGCGAGAGCCGCACGGGAGGCTTCGTGCCGGACTTCGTGCGGCGCATGGCGGTGGCCGGCATGGGCGCGGTCTTCATGACGGAGGAGGGCATCCGCTCGCTCGCGGGGCAGCTCAAGCTGCCCAAGGAAGCCCTGGGCTTCATCCTCTCCCAGGCGGAGAAGACGAAGGACGACATCTCCCGCGTCGTCACGGAGGAGATGCGCCGCTTCATGCAGTCGGAGAAGCTGCGCGACGAGTTCCTCAAGCTGCTCTCCGGCATGACGGTGGAGGTGAAGGCGCAGATCCGCCTGGTGCCGTCGGAGAAGGCGGAGAAGGAAGAGGCAGCCCCGCCGCCAGCGGAGCCGCCCCACGCGAAGGGGAAGAAGGCCGCGGAGCCGCCTCCTTCCGCGCGGGTGACCATCACCGAACTGAACGCGCGCCGTCCCGCCTCCAAGCGCACGAAGCGGGACTGACGGCGTGGCGGAAGTCACCGAACAACCGCCAGCGCCACCGCCGCCGGCCCCGAAGCCGCGCGAGTCCTGGCGCACGCACCCATTGCCCAAGCGCCTGGCGCTCATCGCCATCGTCGCGGTGGGTCTGTGGCTGTGGAAGGCGACGGACGTGCCCGAGCGTCAGCTCATCCTCCAGTTGGACGGCGCGGGCTGGAGCGACGTGCGCGCGATGGACCTCCAGGTCCTGGACGACGAGGAGCACATCCTCAAGCGCGAGGAGCGCTTCTTCGCGAACGGTCCGCCCCCGGAGGTGACGTTCAAGATGCCCCTGCCGGAGGGCACCTTCCGCACGCTCGTGTTCCTGAAGGTGCAGGGCCGTGAACAGCGGGTGCGCCTGGAGGAGCGGGTGTCGGTGGGCGAGGGTGAGGCCATCGTCCGCCAGCTGCGCCTGCCCGCCAGCAGTCGTTGACCCTCCTGGGGGCGTGCGTTATGGCCGCCGGCACAGGAGAAGTCGCCATGGCAACGGAACACATCGTCGTCGTCGGTGCAGGGCAGATGGGCGCGGGCATCGCGCAGGTGGCGCTCCAGGCGGGCCTGCGCGTGTCGCTGGTGGACGTCAACAAGGACGGCCTCGCGAAGGGCGCGGACCGCATCAAGGCGGGCCTCAAGAAGCTGGTGGAGAAGGGCAAGCTGGACGCGGCGAAGCAGCAGGCCGCGGAAGCCAACCTCGCCACCTTCACCAGCGCGCGCGACGCGAAGGACGTGGACGTCGCGATTGAAGCGGTGACGGAGAACGAGGAGCTCAAGCGCCGCATCTTCCTGGAGCTGGACGAGGTCGTCCGGCCCGGCGGCATCCTCGCCACCAACACGTCGTCCATCCCCATCACCCGCATCGCCGCGGCGACGAAGCGCCCCGAGTCCGTCATCGGGATGCACTTCATGAACCCCGTGCCGGTGATGCAGCTCGTGGAGCTGATCCGCGGCGCCGCCACCAGCGACGAGACGTACGCCACCATCCGCGCCATGGCCGAGCGCATGGGCAAGACGACGGTGGTGTCCAAGGACTACCCGGGCTTCATCGTCAACCGCATCCTCATCCCGATGCTCAACGAGGCCTGCTTCGCGCTGATGGAGGGCCTGGGCACCGCGGAGGACATCGACACCGCGATGAAGCTGGGCACCAACCAGCCCATGGGCCCGCTGCAACTCGCGGACTTCATCGGCCTGGACACGGTGCTCTACATCGCCGAGGTCCTGCACAAGGGCCTGGGTGACTCCAAGTACCGCCCGTGCCCGCTGCTGCGTCAGTACGTGGACGCCGGCTGGTACGGCAAGAAGAGCGGCCGCGGCTTCTACAAGTACTAAGCCCAAACAGGAGCCTCGACGCACATGGACTACCAGAACATCAAGCTCGCGAAGGACGGCGCCATCGCCATCCTCACGGTGGACCGCCCCAAGGCGCTCAACGCGCTCAACAGCGCCACCTTCCATGAGATGGACCACGCGCTCCGCTCGCTGAAGGAGGACACGCGCGCCCTCATCGTCACGGGCGGCGGGGACAAGGCGTTCGTCGCCGGCGCGGACATCGCGGAGATGGTCACCATCACCGCCGCCCAGGCCCGCGAGTTCTCCGCGCTGGGACACCACGTCTTCCAGTCGCTGGAGAACCTGCCCATCCCCACCATCGCCGCGGTGAACGGCTTCGCGTTGGGCGGCGGCCTGGAGCTGGCGCTGGGCTGCGACCTCATCTACGCGTCGGAGAAGGCGAAGCTGGGCCTGCCGGAAGTCACCCTGGGCGTCATCCCGGGCTTCGGCGGCACGCAGCGCCTCACCCGGCTCGTGGGCCGTGCGCGCGCGAAGGAGCTGCTCTTCACCGCGGACCGCATCGACGCGGCCCGGGCCAAGGAGATCGGCCTGGTGCTGGACGTGGTGCCCGCGGATCAGCTGATGGATCACTGCCGCGCGGTGGCCGCGAAGATCCTCAAGAACGGCCCGCTCGCAGTGGCCCAGGCCAAGCGCGTGGTGGAGTACGGCGCGGATCAGGACCTCCGCTCCGCCAACGAGCTGGAGCGCCAGGGCTTCGCGGTCCTCTTCGGTTCCGAGGATCAGCGCGAGGGCATGGCCGCGTTCCTCGCCAAGCGTCCCGCCGCGTTCCAGGGCAAGTGACGTGAAGCACGCGGTCGCGGCCGGAAGCCTGCTGTGCTTCCTGGCCGCGCCGCCAGCCGGAGCCGAAGCCGAGGCGCTGGACGACGAGCGCGCCCCGGCCCTGGTCTCCTGGAAGCGCACGCTGTGTCTCTACACGCTGTGCTTCCTGGAGCCGCTCGTCCCGGACCTCCGGCGCGAGTGGGGTGATGGCGCCCATTGGGTGCTCTCATGGCCCCTCCATCCGTGGGCCACGCCGCCCCTGGACGTGCCCGGCCC
>NZ_RAWA01000196.1 GCF_003611675.1 Corallococcus sp. CA053C | reverse complement strand
CCAGCCAGCTGGTCATCCTCCTGGAGGACGACTGGATGATGGCCGTGGACAAGCCCAGCGGCATGGCCGTCCACACCGGCAGCGGCATCACCGGAGGCACCCTGGTGGACTACGTGCGCGCCTACCTGGGCCCCAAGGCCACCCGCAACGACTTCACCGCCTCCCCCGCCCACCGCCTGGACCGGGAGACCTCCGGCGTCATCCTGGTGGCCAAGCGCCGCCCGGCGATGGTGCATTTCACGGAAATCTTCACCCACGGCCACCCGAAGAAGCGCTACCTGGCCCTGGTGAAGGGGAAGATGCCCAAGGATTCGGGCGTCATCGACCTGCCGCTCGCCGAGCACCAGCAGACGGCCGAGTCCAAGTCCCGTCGGGGAGTGAACATGCAGGAGGCCGTCACCCGGTGGAAGGTCGTGCGCCAGTCGAGCGAGGCAGCCCTCCTCTCCTGCACCATCGAGACGGGGCGCACGCATCAGATAAGAAGGCACCTGGTCGCCGTGGGTCACCCGGTGGTGGGTGACAAGAAGTACGGCGACTTCGCCCTCAATCGCGACGTGCGGGCGCGGTGGGGTCTCAAACGTCTGTTCCTGCACGCCGAGCGCATCGAATTTCCGCACCCCGAAGATGGCAGGAAGGTCGCCGTGGAGACGCCGCTCCCGCCAGAGCTGATGGATGTGCTGAAGCGGGCGGCGCTCCTCTAAGCCTTGAGCCCAGGACTCGACAGAACACGCATGTCCGACCCGAAGACGACTGACCGCAGCCGCTCCAAGCTGGTGCTCGACGGCGTTCCGCCCAAGCGCAACATCCTCGTGCGCTTGATGAAGCTCTGCGCCGTGCTGGGCCTGATGGGGGCCACCGCCGCGGTGCTCGCCGTCGTGGCCGCCTACTACATCTTCTCCGACGGGCTGCCCGCCATCCCGAAGGTGGACGAGTACTGGCCGCCCATCGTCACGGAGGTCTACACCGACGACGCGGTGCTCGCCGGCGAGTTCTACAACGAGCGGCGCAAGGTGGTGCCCTACGAGCGCATCCCCAAGCGGCTCGTGCAGGCGTTCATCGCCAGCGAGGACTCCAGCTTCTTCGACCACTTCGGCGTGGACGTGCTGGGCACCGCGCGCGCCGTGTCCAAGACGGTGCTGACGAAGCTGGGCCTGCGCGGCGGCGGCGTGCAGGGCGGCTCCACGCTCACGCAGCAGACCGCGAAGGCGGTCCTCATCTCCGCGGAGGGCTACAAGGAGGCCACCGCGAAGACGCCCAAGCGGAAGATCCGCGAGGCCATCCTCGCCTTCCGCCTGGAGCAGGCGCTGACGAAGGAAGAGATCCTGTATCTCTACCTGAACAACGTCTTCCTCGGGCACCACAGCTACGGCGTGCAGAGCGCGGCGGAGAACTACTACCGCAAGGACGTGCGCGACCTGACGCTGGGGGAGATGACGCTCATCGCGGGCCTGCCCCAGGCGCCCAGCCGCTACTCGCCGTTCCTGCGGCCGGAGTCCGCCAAGCGCCGCCGCAGCTACGTGCTGGGGCGCATGCTGGTGGAGGGCATGATTTCGAAGGCGGAGCACGACGCGGCCGACGCGGAGCCCGTGAAGGTGTACCCGGTGGAGGACGTCTTCCACGAGTTCGCCCCGTACTTCGTGGAGCAGGTGCGCAAGGACGTGGTGGACCGGTACGGCAACCCCGTGCTGCTCAAGGAGGGCCTCAAGGTCTTCACCACCATGGACAGCGAGCGGCAGCGCGCGGCGCAGGACTCGGTGCTGGACGGCCTGATGTCCGTGGACAAGCGCCAGGGCTGGCGTGGTCCGGTGCAGCAGCTGGCCACGGAAGGGGAGCGCAAGGCGTTCGTCGCCAAGGCGAAGAAGGCGATGGGCAAGGAGGAGCTCGTCGACAACCGGCTCTACGTGGCGCTCGTCACCGGCATCGACGACGACGGCAAGGGCGCCGACATCCAGGTGGGGCCGCACCAGGGCCGGCTGCCGCTCCTGGGCATGCGCTGGGCGCGCAAGGTGAACCCGGAGGGCTACTACCCGGCGATGATGATCACCTCGGTGAAGAAGGCCGTGGCGGTGGGCGACGTCGTCGTCGTGCGCCATGTCGTCAAGAAGGAGCTGACGGACGACAAGGAGCAGTGGGACCGCAAGCTGGCGGAGGACATCCCCGAGGAGGGCGTGAAGCTGTTCCGGCTGGAGCAGACGCCGGAGGCGCAGAGCGCGCTCGTCTCCATCGACCCGCATCGCCAGTACCTGACGGCGATGGTGGGCGGCTACGACTTCGACGACAACGAGTTCAACCGCGCGTTCCAGGCGTGCCGTCAGCCGGGCAGCTCCTTCAAGCCGTTCGTGTACTCGGCGGCGCTGGAGCAGCTGGGTTGGACGGAGGCCACCATCATCGTGGACTCGCCCATCGTGGAGCACGACCCGGACAACAAGGTGTCGTGGAAGCCGGCGAACTACAGCGAGGAGTTCGTGGGTGACGTGCTCCTGCGCACGGCGCTGGTGAACTCCATGAACATCCCCGCGGTGAAGACCTTCGGCGCGGTGGGCGTCCACAACATGGCGGACTGGGCGAAGAAGCTGGGCATGACGACGCCCATGAACATGGACTTCTCCGCCGCGCTGGGCTCGTCGTGCATGTACCCGCTGGACCTGGCGAACGTGTACGCGACCTTCAACCGCTACGGCCGCAAGAAGCCCACGTACTTCATCCGCAAGGTGGAGGACCGCTTCGGCCGCACGCTGGAGGACCACACCGCGTTCGACGACGCGTGGGCGCCGCTCCAGGACCGCGTGGCCGCGGGCTACGCGCGCCTCTTCGAGCCGGGCGAGCAGGTGATGAGCGCCGAGACGGGCTTCATCCTCACGCACCTGCTGCGCGGCGTGGTGCTCCAGGGCACCGGTGGCCCCGCGCAGAGGCTGGGCAAGCCGGCGGCGGGCAAGACGGGCACCACCAACGACTCCTTCGACGCGTGGTTCTCCGCGTACACCAAGGACCTCGTGACGGTGGCGTGGGTGGGCTACGACTTGAACCCGCACCCGCTGGGCCGCTACGAGACGGGTGGCCGCGCGGCGCTCCCCATCTGGCTCAACTACATGAAGCGCGCGCTGGAGGGCCGGCCGCAGCCGGAGTTCTACCCCTGGCAGTCGATGCAGCTGGCGCGGCTCTACATCGACAAGAAGACGGGCAAGGTGGCCCACCCGGGTGCCAAGGGCGCGGAGCTGATGTTCTTCAAGAAGGGCACCGAGCCGAAGGAAGCCGTGCCCGACAAGAACCAGGTCGGCGTGGATCAGTTCATGATGGGCGCGCAGTAGCGCACGCACCCCCCAGTCGCTGCCTCGCCCTCAGGCGCCTTCGCGGAACACGCGCGAGGGCGCCTGATGTGCTTCCAGGGCCTGCTGGAGCGCGGCCCGGTCCGGCCCTGCTTCCAACACCGAGCGCGCGGCGGTGGGCAGCACCTGCCGCTCGCGGCCGGAGAAGAGCTTCGGCAAATCCGCGAAGCCCGCGCCCTGCGAACCGATGCCCGGCGTGAGCAGCAGCGCGTCGCCCAGCCGCTCCACCACGTCGCGGTCGGCCGGCGGCAGCGTGGCGCCCATCACCGCGCCCGCGGGCAGCACGCCGGGGCCCGCCTTCGCGTTCAACTCCCGCAGGCCGTCCGCCACCGCCTGCGCCACGGTGCGGCCGTCGCCGCCGACGGCGTTCTGCAGGGGCGCGCCCTCCGGGTTGGACGAGCGCACGACGATGAAGGCGCAGGCGCCGTGGGCCCTCGCGCGCTCCACCGTCTTCGCGAGCGCGCCCAGGCCCAGGTACGCGGTGAAGGTGGCGGCGTCCACGTCGTAGGCGCTGCCCGCGCCGAAGAGCGACTCCGCGTAGGCATCCATGGTGGAGCCGATGTCGCCGCGCTTCACGTCCAGGAGCGTGAGGGTGCCCGCGGCGCGGAAGCGCTTGAGCACGCGCTGGAGCACGACGAGGCCTTCGGGGCCGTGGCGCTCGAAGAAGGCGCTCTGCGGCTTCACCACCGCCAGGCGCTCACCCGCCGCGTCGGCCAGGCGCTCGCAGAAGTCGGACAGGCCCTGCACGGTGTCCGGCAGGTTCCAGCGGGCGAGCACGTCGCGCGAAGGATCCAGGCCCAGGCAGAAGGGGGAGCGGGTGTCGGCGAGCGCCTGGAAGCGCTGCGCGAAGGAGGCGGGCGTCGTCGTCACGGAGGGCTCCCTCACTTCAGCCGGCGCGCGGTGGCGTCGAAGAGCGGGTTGGGCATCACCTTCAGGAGGCGCATGGACGTGGCCAGCTGCCAGGGGAAGCTCACCTCCGCCGCGCCCGCGAAGATGGCGCGGCCCATGCGCTCCACGGCGTCCTCGGTCTCCATGAGGAAGGGCATGGGGAAGTGGTTCTTCGCCGTCAATTCGCTCTTCACGAAGCCCGGGTAGACGCAGGTGACGGACACGCCGGTGCCCTTCAGGTCCACGCGCAGGCTCTCCAGGAAGGTGGCGAGGAAGGCCTTGGACGCGGAGTAGGCCGCGTGGCCCGCGAGCCCCCGGAGGCCCGCGAGGCTGGAGATGCCCACCACGTGGCCGCGGCGGCGCTCCACCATCTGGGGCAGCACCGCGCACAGGGTGGCGGCGGCGCCGGTGACGTTGGTGTCGATGATGGCGCGCGTCTTCTCCCAGTCCATGCGCTTGCCGTGCGTGGGGCCGCCGATGCCCGCGTTGGCCACCACCAGGTCCAGGCCGCCGCACTCCGCGTCGATGGCGCGGATGCGCTCCTGCGAGGCCTCCGCGTGGGTGATGTCCATCACGACGGGCTCCACCACGGCGCCCGCGGCCTGGGCCTCGGAGGCCAGCGCCTGCAGCTGCGACAGCCGCCGTCCTGTCGCGAACACGCGCAGGCCATGCTTCGCCAGCCACAGCGCCAGCCCACGTCCCAGCCCGCTCGAGGCGCCCGTCACCAGCGCCGTCCGGTAGGTCATCTCCGCCATGCCGTCCTCCAGGAGTCTCGCAGCGCCCGCCTTGTCGCACGGTTGCGCGCTGGAGGGCACGCAAAACCCCGCCCCAGCACCGGGGAACGAGGCGGCCTGTCGGGTGCGTTGACACCTTCAAGGCTTCAAAGCGGGACTTCAGAGCGGGAGGCCCATGCCCTGGTGGAACTGCATCCTCGTGGTGGACGACGACCTGGACCTGCTGCGGGCGTACAGGGATGCGCTGGAGGTGGATGGGCACTCGGTCGTGCTGGCGCGCGACGGCCATGAAGCCCTGCGCCTGCTGCACCAGGGGTTGCGCCCGGCCGTCATCCTGCTGGACCTGCGGATGCCCCGCCTGGACGCCTGGGCCTTCCGGGAGCAGCAGCGTGCGGACCCGGCGCTCGCGGCCATCCCGGTCATCGTCCTGTATTCGCACGTCGTGGATTCACAGGCCATGAAGGCATTGGAGGTGGAGGGCTTCCTCCAGAAGCCGGTGGACCTGGACGTCCTGCTGCGCGCGGTGGCGCCGTACGTGGCGCGCGGCGCGCAGGCCAGCCATCCTCCTTCCTGAGCGGGTGGAGCGGGCCTAGCGGAAGGGCGGCGGCGTCTGCCCGGTGAACCACTTCGTCGGCTCCACGAGGTGCAGGTCGTTGCGGCCGGGCCGCAGCTCCACGGCGCCCGTCACCGCGCCGATGGTCGTGAGCAGGGCCCCCGTGATGTCGCCCCGGACGAGGTCCAGGTGGCCCTCCAGCGAGAAGCCCTGGCCCTTCGCCTTCAGCTCGCGCACCTGGAGCCCGCGCTCGTCGATGCGCACCTGCCCCGTCACCTCCACCTCGCGGATGTTGAGCAGCGAGGTGAGGAAGGAGGGCAGGCCCTTGGACGTCGTGAGCAGCGCGACCAGGGGCTGCGTGTCGGTGAGGTGGCTCGCGAAGCGCGCCGACAGCACGGTGGGCGACAGCGACAGGCTGGCTCGGGGCAGGGCGAAGACGCCGCTCCACGCACGGATGGGCACGGGGCCGTTCGAGGACACCTTGCTCAGCCGCAGCGTCGTCCCGGAGAGCCCCAGCTGCGTCAGGTCCGTGGACAGGTGGCGGGCATCCACCTCCACCTCCGCGCGCAGCAGGACCTTGTTCTTGCCCATGCTCCCGGAGACGAGGTCGGTGTCCATGCGCAGGTTCAGCGAGCCCCGGGCCTTCGAGCCCTTCGGCCGCTCCTCGCTGCGCACCGTCACGTGGCCGGAGTCGATTTCAAGCGTCTGCTCCAGCCAGGGATTGATGACCCGCAGGTCCAAAGGCTGGCTCTTCGCCACGCGCAGGTCCGGCTCCAGGTCGAACCCCCGGCCCCCCGCGCGCCGCCGCGCGAGGACGAAGAGGGCCACCTCCGGCACCTCCACCCCGTTGCCTCCGGGGCCGGACACGCGCACGGGTGCGAAGGTCACCTGCAGCTGTCCTGAAGGCCCCTCCGGGCGCTCCGGCTCCAGCGAAGCCTGGAGGCTCCACGGCGCCCGCGCCCGCAAGGGGCCGGCGCGCAGGTCCAGCTCCGCACCCTGGGCGTCCACCTTGCTGCCCGCCTCCAGCGCGCTCTTCTTCATGCGCACGTCCAGGTCCACCCGGCCGGCGCCGCCGCGAAGGGAGATGGGGGCGCTCGCGCCCAGCTGCTCGTTGAGCCAGTCCAGCGGGAACAGGTCCACCTTCGCCTGCACCTGACCGCCCAACGCCTCGGAGAGGTCGTAGCCCTGCCCCTCGCGGAAGGGGGCATCGAGCAGCGCGCGCGCGGACAGGGTCTCCAGCCGCGCGACCTGCTTGCCGTCGACCTCCAGGAAGCCCTGCGCCACCCTCACCGACGGGAGGTCCACGAGCAGCCGTTCACGCGACGTGAGGTGCAACGAGCCCGTGACATCCAGCGCTCCAGCGAAGCGCACCCGGCTGAAGTCCAGCACGCGGACCTCGTGCAACGTCACGTCCTTGAGCTCGATCTCCCAGGGGTGTGCGCCCGGCTTGGAGGGCGGCTCCTCGGGCGCGGAAGAGGGCTCCAACTGGAAGCGCGCGCCGTGTCCGTCGATGCCCTGCACGTCGACGTGGTTGCTCAGCAGGGAGGTCAGCGAGATGCGCGCCGACAGCGCCTCCACCTCCACCTTCCACCAGAGGTCCGGGTCCTGCTTGGTGAGGGTGAAGTCGCGCAGGTGGAGCCGGCCCACGGGCCACAGCCACCAGGCCCGCTCCCACCCGAGCACGACGCGGTCCGTCCCCCGCCGCATGATGGCCTGGACGACGCCGACGTTGAGCGCCACGTTGAGGAGCACTTCCAGGACGACGAGTGCCGCCACGGTCCACAACGCCGCGCGCCTCCACCGCTTCCTGCGTGGAGCGGCGTCCTGGGCATCACGGGGCGTGGAGACGGTCATGGGGACTTCCGGCAGCGTATGCGAAGGCCCCGGGGGGCGGCGGTGGATTGGTGGGATGCAGGGCCATGGATCCGAGCACGGGCCGTCACTTTTCGAACCTTCGTGGCCAGGAGAAGGCGTAGCCCGCGAGCAGGCGGCTGGCCCCGTCAGCGGACAGTCTCCTGCGACCGGCGGTCCCGTGTGCGAAGCCCCCACTTCCTCACCAGCTTCATCCCGGGCGCAGCGCAGGCGGGGGAGAGCACATGGTGGGAGCTCGAACACGCTGGAAGAGGCACGGGCTCATGGAGGGCCTGTGCTGCGCCGCTTTCTTCAGTCACACGCTGGTTGCGCGTGCCACTTCGCGCTAGGGGACGGTTCCATGTCCAGCGCCATCCAGCCCCGTCCCCGCAGTGAGCTGGCTCACGGCCGTTTCGGCCAGAGCCGCTACATGATCCGCCGGAAGTTCTTCAAGCTGTTCGGCGGCGCGTTCCACATCTACGACGAGGCGGGCAACGTCGCCTTCTACTCGAAGATGAAGGCCTTCAAGCTGAAGGAGGACCTGCGCATCTACAGCGGCGAGGACATGCAGGAGGAGCTGCTCACCATCCAGGCCCGCAGCATCCTGGACTTCGGCGCCACCTACGACGTCACCGACGCGACCACGGGCGAGCGCGTGGGCGCGCTGCGCCGCAAGGCCCTGAGCTCCATCCTGCGCGACACATGGCTGGTGCTGGATGTGAATGAGCAGGAGGTGGGGAAGATTGAAGAGGACAGCATGCTGCTGGCGCTGGTGCGGCGCTTCCTCACCAACCTCATCCCGCAGACCTTCTCCGGCACCATGGCCGACGTGCGCGTGTTCACCTTCCGGCAGCACTTCAACCCGTTCATCCAGAAGATCGACCTCGACTTCTCGGTGGACACCCAGCGCCGGTTGGACCGGCGCCTGGGCATCGCCGCGGCGGTGCTCCTGTGCGCGATCGAGGGCCGTCAGTCCGGCGGGTGAGCCCGGCGGCACACCGCGCCCTGGCGGACGCACTCCAGGCTTCGCTGTTCCGCGCGGAGCCCCCGCGCAAATCCTGGGGATTCCGCGCGGACTTCGCCCATGAAGACGCCATGGCCCTGCGTGGGGTGGGTGCTCCTGCTCAGGGCCTGTACCTGCTGGAGCTCTCCGGCCTCTCCCTCCCCGACAGCGAGCTCTACCGAGGCTCACGCACCGCCCGCCGGATGACGGCGGGCGTCAGCCCCGTGAGCCGGCGGAAGACCGTGGTGAAGTGGCTCTGCGAGCTGAAGCCGACCTCCAGCGCGATCTCACCCAGCGAGCGCGTCGAGCCGTTCAACAACTCGCGCGCCCGCTCCACCCGCCGCTGCTGCACGTACGCATGCGGCGTCTGCCCCGTCGACTGCCGGAAGGCGCGGGAGAAGTAGAAGACGCTCAAGCCCGAGCGCTGCGCGAGCTCCTCCATCCGGATCCGCCGCGCGAGATGCGCTTCGATGAAGAGCTGCACGCGGGAGAGCGCCGCCGAGGACAAGCCGCCCCGCCGCTTCGCCGCCTGGGGCCCGCCCGGCGTCTGGAGAAGCTTCGACAGCCGGGACGCATGGCGCTCCTGCACCCCGCGCGTCGTGGCCAGGAACCCGGCGATGACCTTCAGGTCCCGCTCCGGCAGGGACGTCATCAGCCCGAACCCGTCCTCACGCACGGGCCCCCAGAGGGTTTCAATCCACCTGCGCGCATGCTCGGTGAGCAGCAGGCGCTTCCCACCGCCAGCGGACTCCCGCCGGACATAGCCCGCGAGCTCCATCCGCTCCACGTCGGTTCCCCGGGCAATGGCACTCAAGGGCGCGGGGCCCCCGAAGTGCAACTGCGCCAGACACGCCAGCTCCGCGCGCCCCAGCGCGAGCACCTCGCCGACGGCCTCGTCGAACTGCGCGGAGGCATCCTGGAAGCGGACGATGTCGGCGCCAATCTGCTGGAGGAGGGCGTGCCGGGGGTTCATGCGAATCACCGCAGGATTGAGAAAAACAGCACAAGGACGCGAAAGACCCCCGCACCCGCGGGGCGCATCCTCCGCCGCATGATGAACCTGAAGCTGTCAGCGAGCGGAATATTGCTGTGGCTCTTCGTCCTCAACCTGGGCATCGCGTTCGGCGCGGGCCTCTACGAACATCGCATCGTCCTCCCCCGGTGGTTCGACGCCACCGGCATGCACTGGAGCGCGGAGGGCGCACGACAGGACGACGTGGGGCTGCGCTTCTGGGCCTTCGTCAGCACCGGCCCGCTGACGCTCTTCACCCTCGCGAGCCTCTTCTTCGCCACGCAGGCCACCGGTCCGCTGCGCTTCTGGTGGCTCGCGGCCGCGGTGGCCGCGCTCGCGGACCGGGTCCTCACCTTCTCGTACTTCATCCCCACCATGGTCCGCCTGATGGGTGCACCGGATTCGCCCGCGTCCGCGGAGACGGCGCTGCGCTGGTCACAGTGGAACCACCTGCGCCACACGCTCCTCGCGGCGGCCTGGTTCGCTTCACTCCAGGCCCTGTCATGGCTCCGACTTCGCAGTGGCCCCTGAACGTTTCAAGACCGTCATGCCTGAAATCCGTGTCAGACGGGTAATCTAGGGTGCGCGTCCGACGGGCGGAAACCGGGCACGGGGCCCGGGGGCCTTCCGTCGTGGACGTGACTCCCACACCGAGGACACCGGATGAAATCACCGCGTCTTTCTTCCCGCTTCACCAGCGCGCTCGTCGGGCTTGCGCTGTGCACCGCTGCCCCCACGGTCTTCGCCGCTTCCCCGGCGCCGCTGCCCCGCGCCGCCGCCGACAAGCGCCTCCAGAACGCGCTGCCCGCGGGCACGCCCGTGGAGCGCCTGGTGGTGAAGTTCCACGAGGGCAGCCGCGTGCGCCTGCGTGGCAATGCCCTGCGCTCCCTGTCCGCCGAACGCTCCGAGTCCGAGCGCTCGCTGCTCGCCGGGCGCGGCCTCTCCGAGTCTCGGCTCGACACCGACGTGAAGTCCGTCCAGGCCCTGCTGGAGCGCGCGCCCCGCGCCACCGTGCTCCGCCGCCTCTTCACCGAAGACGAGTCCTCGCTGGAGGCCCGCAAGGTCCTGGGCGAGGCCCGCGGCGGCCGCCAGCTCGCGGACCTCAACCTCTACTTCGAGGTGCCGCTCGTCCCCGGCACCACCGCCGAGCGCGTGGCCGACGTCGTCGCCGCGCTCAACGCGCTGGACGGCGTGGAAGTGGCCTACGCGGAGCCGCCCCCCGAGCCGGCCATGGTGAACTTCGGCATGGAGCCCGTGCTTCGCGGACTGCTCTCCGCCGCGGACATCTCGCCCACCACGCCGCTGTATGACGGCGACCAGGGCTACCTCAACGCGGCCCCCAGCGGCGTGGACGCGAGCTATGCCTGGGGCCTGCCCGGCGGCAACGGCGCGGGCATCCGCTTCGTGGACGTGGAGGGCGGCTGGCGCACCACCCACGAGGACATGCCGGGCTTCTTCACGCAGCTGGGCACGCAGCTCAACGACCTGGGCTGGCGCAACCACGGCACCGCCGTGCTCGGTGAAATCGTGGGTGTGGCCAACGGCTATGGCGTGACGGGCATCGCGAACGGGGCGACGGTGGGCGTGTCGTCCATTGGCTCGCAGGCCACCTCCACCGCCATCTCCAACGCGGCGGCGGCGGTGGGGGCGGGCGGCGTCGTCCTCATCGAGCTGCACGCGCAGGGCCCGGCGGACAGCACGGCGTGTACCTGCAACCAGGGCCAGTGCAACTACATCGCGATGGAGTACTGGCAGGCGAACTACGACGCCATCGCCACGGCGACCGCCAACGGCGTCACCGTCGTCGAGGCGGCAGGCAACGGCAGCGCCAACCTGGACGAGGCCGCGTACGGCAACGTCTTCAACCGTGGCGTGCGCGACTCCGGTGCCATCCTGGTGGGCGCCAGCACCGCCACCACGCGCGTGCCCATGTGCTGGACGAACTTCGGCTCGCGCGTGGACGTGCACGGCTGGGGTGAATCCGTGGTGACGCTGGGCTACGGCGACCGCTTCGGCAGCGCCTATGGCGAGGACCAGTACTACACGTCCACGTTCAGCGGCACCTCCAGCGCCTCGCCCATCGTCACCGGCTCCGCCATCGTCCTCCAGGGCGTGGCGCGGGCTCGCGGCACCGGCGCGCTCGACCCGCGCTACGTGCGCAGCCTGCTGGCCAACACCGGCACCTCGCAGGCGGCGGACGCGCGCAACATCGGCCGGCTGCCCAACCTGCGCCAGGCGCTCCAGACGATGCCGGACTTCGCGTGGTCGCAGGCGGGCGCCATCTCCGGCCGCTATTGCGTCCAGGTGCACGAGGGCGCGGACCCCGACGCGTGGAACGACAACTTCCTGTGCTCGACGGTGAACTACGGCATCCAGTGGAGCAGCGCGGGCCCCATCGGCGGCATGCGCTGCACCCAGGTCACCGAAGGCAGCGAGCCCGCGGCGCACACGTGGACTGACAACTTCCTTTGCGTGCCCACCAGCAGCCCGCTGCAGTTCTCCTGGTCGGAGGCGGGCCCCATCGGCGGCAAGCTGTGCACCCGCGTGTTCGAGGATGCGGATCCGCACGCCTGGAACGACAACTACCTCTGCTACTGAGCATCAGCACGCAGCGGTGAATCCCGGACGCGCGCCCCACGCGGCGCGGGTCCGGGCTGTTTGCTTTCCGTGAAGAAGCGCTATCCTGGTTTCCCCCATCCCCTCGGTGGCAGCCCCCAGGAGCGCGTCTCATGCCTCGAAGCATTGGCAGGTCCGGTTCGGGTCCTTCGATTCCCACGAAGCGCAAGCACGACGACCTCACCTCCTCCATCCGCCGCCCCCAGCAGGAGGGCCCGGCCCAGAAGAAGCAGCGGACCGAGGGCCCGACGCCGGAGAAGAAGAAGACCCCCGCGGATCCCTCGATGCATGCGGACTTCGACAAGAAGGCGCACGAGGAGATGCTGAAGAACCCCAAGTACCAGGCGCTCGCGAACGACGCCGCCAACGCGCAGCAGAAGCCCGTCAACATCGTCACCAAGGACCAGGTCCACGGCGGCATGTTCTACAAGGGCGCGGGACAGGTCGGCCTGCGGCCGGACCTCGTGGGCCCCAAGCGCGCCAGCGTCATGGCCTTCGAACTCACCAACGTCGCCCAGCAGGGCAAGTTCGACAAGGTGACGAAGGACACGTTCCACAACGAGATCGCGGCGGCCTCGGGCAAGAAGCCCGTGGGCGGTGACCTCAACGCCCGGCGGGAGAACTTCGCCAAGAGCATGGAGCGCATCGAGTACGACGGCATCAAGCGCCACCACTCGGTGATGAAGGACGGCATCCAGAACCAGAACTGGCCCAAGGAGATGGACCGCTTCGGCAAGCGCCTGGAGGGCGCGGACCCCAGCTTCGATGGCTACTGGGCCCGCCAGAACGTGAAGGACCCCAAGACGAACAAGAGCCACTCGGACGTGTACCGCGGCCAGTTCGACAACATCGCGTCCAAGGCCGCGGAGCTCGTGGAGAAGAGCAAGAAGCCCGGCGCGACGTAGCTCCAATCGCCGGAGGTCCCCGCCGGGCCGTCAGCGCACGCTTGCCCAGAAGGGCAGGAGCGCCTGACGGCTCGCGGCCAGGGCGTGCCGCGCGTCCGCGTTGACGGTGCCGGACGCGAAGCTGTCGTCGCGGCCCGCCAGCACCTCGATGCAGGCGTGCACGGAGTTGGACAGCCCCTCCAGCGAGTAGCCGCCCTCCAGCAGCAGCACCAGCTTCCCGCCGCAGACCTCCTCCGACAGCTTGCGCACGGCGGTGCACATCGCCGCGAAGCCGCGCTCGGTGACGTCCATGCCTCCAATGGGGTCGTCGCGGTGCGGATCAAAGCCCGCGGAGACGAGGATGAGCTCCGGCCGGTAGGCCTGGGCCACGGGCAGCAGCAGCTCTTCGAAGATCATTCCGTAGTCGGCGTCGGTGTTGCCGCCGGGCAGGCCGCAGTTGACGGTGAAGCCCTGGCCCTCGCCCCGGCCCACCTCCGGCGCGGCGCCGCTGCCCGGGTAGTAGGGGAACTGGTGCACGGACTGGTAGAGCACGTCGCGCCGGCCCCAGAAGGCCGCCTGCGTGCCGTTGCCGTGGTGCACGTCCCAGTCCAGCACCAGCACGCGCTCCGCGCCCAGCCGCCGTCCGGCCTCCGCGGCGACGGCGGCGTTGTTGAACAGGCAGAAGCCCATGGACCGGTCCGGCTCCGCGTGGTGCCCGGGCGGACGCACCAGCGCGAACGCGTTCCTCGCCCGGCCCGCGAGCACCGCCTCCACCGCCTGCACCGCCGCGCCCGCCGCCAGCCGCGCCGCGTCCACGCTGTCCGGGGACACCCGCGTGTCCGGGTCGATGCTCGCGTGCTCGCCGCTCAGCTTGGAGAGCGCCGCCAGCAGCTCCGGGGTGTGCACGGCGGCCAGCTCCGCGTCGGTGGCGGAGCGGGGCTGCGCCATCACCGTGCCCGCGATGGGGGTGCGGGCGAGCAGCTGGAGGATGCGCCGCAGGCGGGCGGGCGACTCCGGGTGGCCCTCGCCCGGGTCGTGCTGGAGGAAGAGCGGGTCGGTCAGCAGCAGCGTCGCGGTCATCCCCACGACCTTACGCATCCCGGGGCCGGGAACCCAGCGTCCGGGTGGACGCCCTGGGCGCTGTCCTTGCCCTGGGTGGCACACCCTCCCTACAGTGCGCGGGCCTTGCCTCGTCGCCTCAAGAAACCCGGTCTCCGGGGCATCCTCCTGGGTTCGTTCGGCCTTGCGCTGGCCGTCATCCTTGGAACGCTCTACTTCGTCGTCCCCTACCAGGTGGAGAACCACCTGCGTGAGCGCATGCTCCTGCGCGCCCGCGACAAGGCCCTGGAGGTGACGGGCCTGCTCGGAGCACAGGAGAGCACCCGGCTGGTCCCCAACCTGGAAGGGCTCTACCGGAAGGATGGCGACTTCAACGTCGTGGCCGTGGTGGACGCGGCCGGCGCGCCCCGGGCCACCAGCCCCGCGCCGCCGCCCGCCTGGTTCACGCAGGCCCTGGAGGCCCGCGTCCGGGCCTCGACCCCGCCTGCGCTGAACGGGCTGGAGTTCCCCAACGGCGACGCGGCGGTGGCCGAACCCATGACGTTCGCGGACGGAACGCCGGGCGAGGTGATGGTGGTGGTGGACTCGTCGCGGCTGGGCGGCGTGCTCCAGTCGCTGCGCCACACCGTGCTGCTGGCCTTCCTCGTGGGGCTGGTGCTGTTCCTGCTGGTGGCGTTCCTCATCTCCCACGCGTTCATCCTCCAGCCGCTGGACGCGATGATGTCCATGGCGCGCAAGCTGGCGGAGGCCGACCTCACCGGCCGCGCGGAGGTGCGCAACAGCAAGGACGAGTTGGGCCAGCTGGCGGAGGCGCTCAACCGCATGGCCCAGTCCTGGCGCGACACGCTGGGCCGCGTGCGCGGCGTGTCCGACGTGGTGGCGGGCGTCATCGAGCAGATCCACCGCACCGGCACCACCGTGTCCTCCGGCGCGGGCACCGTGCAGTCGCGCGTGGAGGAGACGTCCTCCTCCATGGTGGAGATGATGGCCAGCTTGCGCGGCATCGCGGAGAACGTGGAGGTCCTCTACCAGAGCGCGGAGGAGAGCAGCTCCTCCATCATGGAGATGGCCGCCACCAACGACGAGGTGGCGGAGAACGTCCAGGCCATGGCCGCCAGCGTGGAGGAGACCACCAGCGCCATCGAGGAGATGACGTACTCCATCAAGGAAGTGGCCAAGAACATCGAGGACCTGTCCGCCTCCACCGAGGACACCTCCTCCGCCATCAGCCAGATGGACGCGGCCATTGGCCAGGTGGACGCCAACGCCAACGAGACGGCGCGCCTGTCCGAGCAGGTCTTCGAGGACGCGCAGACGGGCGTGGAGGCCCTGCGCAAGACGCTGTCCGGCATCGACCGCATCAAGGACACCAGTCGCACCGCCGCGGGCGTCATCGACAGCCTGGGCCGGCGCATCTCCGAAATCGGCAACATCCTCAACGTCATCGACGACGTGGCGGAGCAGACGAACCTGCTGGCCCTCAACGCCGCCATCATCGCCGCGCAGGCGGGTGAGCACGGCAAGGGCTTCGCGGTGGTGGCCGAGGAGATCAAGGACCTGGCCGAGCGCACCGGCGCGTCCACCAAGGAGATCGCCGAGCTCATCCGCGGCGTGCAGGAGGAGAGCCGCAACGCCGTGGTGGTGATGAACCAGGGCGTCAAGAGCGTGGAGGAGGGCGTGCAGCTGGGCCGCGAGGCGGAAGGGGCGCTCAGGAAGATCAACGACAGCACCCAGAAGTCCACGCAGATGGTGAAGGCCATTGCCCGCGCCACGGTGGAGCAGTCGCGCGGCAGCAAGCAGGTGACGGCGGCCATCCACCGCATCTCCGCCACGGTGCAGATGATCTCCCAGGCCTCCAACGAGCAGGCCCGGGGCGGCGAGCAGATCATGAAGAGCGCGGAGCGGATGAAGACGCTCACGCAGCACGTGCAGCGCTCCAGCCAGGAGCAGGCGCACGGCAGCAAGCAGATCACCCGCTCCATCGAGAGCATCAACGAGATGGTCACCCACCTGAACCGCGCCCAGAAGGAGCAGACCAAGGGCAGCGAACAGGTGCTCAAGGCGGTGGAGACCATCAAGGGCGTGTCCGAGCACCAGACGCGTTCGGTGCGTCAGCTGGAAGAAGCCATCGACAACCTCACGCGTCAGGCGGAGATCCTCCGCGCCGAAGTGCGGCGCTTCCGCGTCTGACGTCCCGCAGTCTCCAGAAGGCAGCCCGCCTCATGTCCGCCGAGCCCGCCGTCCCGTCCCCTCCCGTCTCCGAGCGCGCCGTGGTGCTGCTCATCGGCGCGGTGCAGTTCGTCAACATCCTCGACTTCGTGATGGTGATGCCGCTGGGCCCCGACTTCGCGAAGGGGCTGGGCATCGCGTCCTCGCACATCGGCACCATTGGCGGCAGCTACACCGCGGCCGCGAGCGTCGCGGGCCTTGCGGGCGGCTACTTCCTGGACCGCTACGACCGGCGCAAGGCCCTGGCGGTGTGCATGCTGGGGCTGGTGGCGGCCACGGCGGCGGGGGGGCTCGCCACGGGGTTGTCCACGCTGCTCCTGGCGCGGGTGTGCGCGGGCCTCTTCGGTGGGCCGGCGACGGCGCTGTCCATGTCCATCATCGCGGACCTCATCCCGGTGGAGCGCCGGGGCCGGGCGCTGGGCGCGGTGATGGCGTCCTTCTCCGTGGCGTCCGTGCTGGGCGTGCCCCTGGCCCTGAAGGTGGCGGAGGTGGGCGGCTGGCGGCTGCCCTTCTTCGTGGTGGCGGCGCTGGGGTTCGTCGTCGCGGCGGCCGCGGTGTTCCTGCTGCCGCCGGTGCGCGGGCACCTGGGGGCGAATGGCAGCGCGGCCCGGGCCGTGAGCATGCGCGCGCTGCTGGGCCGCAGCGACATGCAGCTGTCCTACCTGATGACGGCGGTGGTGATGATGAGCGCCTTCATCGTCATCCCCAACATCTCCGCCTACCTCCAGCAGAACCTGGGCTATCCGCGCGACCGGCTGTGGCTCATCTACTTCGCGGGCGGCATCGTGAGCTTCATCACGCTGCGGCTGACCGGACCGCTGGTGGATCGCCACGGCTCCTTCCGCGTGGGCACGGTGGGCGTGGTGCTGGCCGTGGTGACCACCTTCGTGGCCTTCGTGTCCTACCCGACGTGGCTGCCCATCCCGCTGCTCTTCATGGGCTTCATGCTGGCCATGGGCGTGCGCAACGTGGCGTACAACACGCTGACCTCCCGCGTGCCGGACAACCCGGTGCGCGCCCGCTTCATGTCCCTGCAGTCCGCCACCCAGCACATGGCCTCCGCGGTGGGCGCCTTCCTGTCCTCCAAGCTGCTGGTGGACCTGCCGGATGGGACGCTGGGAGGCATCGACACCATCGCCTGGGTGTCCATCGGCTTGTCGGTGGGTGTGCCGCCGATGCTGTGGGTGGTGGAGCAGCGGGTGCGCTCGCGCGAACAGGCCCGGGCCCTGGCGGTGTCCCCCGCGCAGGGGCTGGCGGTGCCCCTGTCCCCCGAGGCGAATCCCCACGGCTGAGGCATTCTGCCCCACCGGATCAC
>NZ_RAWA01000195.1 GCF_003611675.1 Corallococcus sp. CA053C | reverse complement strand
TGCGTGCCGTCTTCGACTCCGACGACGTGCTCTCGCAGCTGCGCGCGGTGCAGGCCATCGTCACCCACCTGGAAGGCTTCCCGCCCGAGCGCGCCCAGGCCGCCGCCCGCAGGGCCCACTACTACGGCGCGTACACCTACCGGGCCATCAAGAATCTGCTGCGCCAGGGCCTGGACTTGCAGCCGCTGCCCCTGGCGCTCGCGGCCCCGGCGACGGCCTCGCTTCCTCAGCCGCGCTTCGCACGCAGCGTGGCCGAGCTGCTGCACCACCCCGCCGTGCCCCAGGAGTCTGAAATTGAGTCCCACTGACGCGCTCGTCCCCCTGCTCAAGAAGCTGCGCCTGTCCGGTGTCCTCCAGTCCCTGCAACTGCGCACCCAGCAGGCGGTGGACGACAACCTCTCCCATTCCGAGTTTCTCTACCGGCTGCTGGGCGACGAGGCGGAGCGACGCGACTCCAAGCAGCTGTCCCAGCGCGTGCGCCGCGCCTCCTTCGAGCACGCCAGGACGCTCGAGGACTTCGACTTCCACTTCAACCCCAGCGTCCCCAAGGCCAAGGTGCTGGAGCTGGGCACGTGCGGCTTCCTGGAGCGCCACGACAACGTCCTCATCGTCGGCCCCACGGGCGTCGGCAAGTCCCACCTGGCCCAGGCCCTCGGCCACCGCGCCTGCCGCGCCGGCTACAGCGCCCTCTACCTCGGCGCCCACGAGCTTCTCCAGCAGCTGCGCGCCGCCCGGGGCGACGGCACCTACGAGAAGCGCCTTTTGCGCTTCACCTCGCCCGAGCTGCTCATCATCGACGACCTCGGCCTGCGTGGCCTCACGCAGGATGAGCCCGCGGACCTCTACGAAGTCGTCCGCCAACGGTACGAGCGCAAGAGCACCGTCATCACCTCCAACCGCGCCATTGAAGAGTGGCCACCCCTCTTCGGCGACCCGCTGATGGCCAGCGCCGCCATGGACCGGCTCCTCCACCACTCCCACGTCCTTGTCATCGAAGGCGACAGCTTCCGCAACCCGCCCCCGACCCGGCGCCGGAAGTCCTCCTCCGCAGAGGCTCGGTAGTCACCGGAAACGATCCGCTTGGCCGACCCCTTCTCGCCAACGCCGCGAACTCGAACAGCGGCTGCCTGACGAACTCGTCACCCCGATCCGCTTGGCCGACCCGACTGCGGTCCATGACCCCGGCCATTGACACGGGGGCCGAGGCTGGAGCCAGGCTGCTCAAGCCCCTGTCGATGCCCACCAGTCCAGACACCCTCCTGCGGCTGATTCGCCACACTCCGCTGCCTCCTCCCAGCTCGGCTCGCGTCCTGGGCCTCGACGACTGGGCGCTGCGCAAGGGCCGCACCTACGGCTCCATCCTCGTCGACCTGGAAGCGCACTGCGTCCGCGATGTGTTGCCAGACCGCTCGACGCCTACGGTGAGCGCCTGGCTGCGCCAGCACCCTGGCGTGGAAGTCATCGCCAGAGACCGGTCGACAGAGTACGCACGCGCGGCCGTGCTGGGCGCTCCAGAGGCCCAGCAGGTGGCGGACCGCTGGCACTTGCTGCTGAATGGGCGGCAGATGATGGAACGATGGATGACCGGCGCTCACCCCCGACTTCGGGCACTCCCAGCCGTGTCGAGCGGAGGCGCCACCCCTGCACGCCGTCACACCAGCTTCTCGCGAACTCACGCCGAAGCTCGCGCCCGAGAGGGGAGCCGCTCCCAGCGTGTCGCTGCATACGAAGCCGTCCGGCGTCGTCACCTGGCGGGGGAACCTCTGCTGAGAATCAGTCGCACGCTGGGGCTGGCGCGAGGAACGGTGCGCAAATATGCCGCCGCGGAAGCTTTCCCCGAGCGCGCGGCGCGCGTGCCTGGCCCCAGCATCCTCGACCCGTATCTGGAGTACCTGACGCAGCGACAGGCCGCGGGGTGTGAGAACGCGTGTGCCCTCTGGCGGGAGATTCGCGCCCAGGGCTTTCGTGGCACCCAAAGCCAGGTCCACCGTTGGCTCCAGATGCGGCGGACTGTTCCACCTCGCTCAGGGGCGCGCAGCTACCCCGGCGGCAATTGGTGGGCGAAGGGCACGCGCCCCGACGCGCTCGCCTCGCCGAAGCAACTGGCATGGCTGTGCGTGAAGAGGCCCTGCGAGCTGACCTCCACGGAGACCGCGACGTTGGAGCGCATTGAGCAGGACGAGGAAGCTGCGCGTGTCGTCGCATTGACTCGGCGCTTCTGTGAGGTCGCGCGCTCGCGAGGCGTTTCACAGGGAGCACGGCCAACGAGGTTCTGCAGGCCCTTCGAAGCGTGGCTGGGCGAGGCTCGCGCGTGCGGTGTGCGCGCGTGGAGACCTTTGCGGAGGGACTCGAACAGGACGGCAATGCCGTCCGGGCCGCGCCGACCTCTCTCTGGAGTAACGCCCAGGCCGAGGGCCAAATCACGAAGCTCAAGCTTCTCAAGCGTCAGATGTATGGCCGCGCCAGCTTCGACCTGCTGCGTCGTCGCGTGCTGCTCACCGTCTGAACCTCCGGCCCACACGAAGTGCGGGAGAGCCACGGAACTGGGCTACTCCCAGTAACAGACTGGCCCGTTTCACCTTGCACTCAAACCCCGCCATCCGCGACCATATCTACTAGGCATCCCCTAGCAGGAGCACGCAGAACCGGCGGCTCGACACCCAAAATATGAACAGTGATTTGGCACCATTCGCTGAGCGGCAGTTCAAGTTCCTCTCGGGCCTCTCAGGGCGAGCATACATTCGGCACGTCCGCCGATGGTTACGGACCCTATCAACCGACCCCAGAATTCGCATGCTGCTTAGCGACATGGAAGCAGAGGCAACGCAACTTGTGCATCGGCATTGGGAGCATGACACCGCCTGCATCAAGAGCCTATGCTCGATTCGAGACGAGTTCCTAGCGCAGGAGCCGGCCTCGGACGACACCCTAACGGTTAAGCCAGCGATAGACAGTGACGATACTGGCTACAGGTACACCTTCGCACACTTCAATGAGATCGCAACGGAACAGCCTCGCCCGGTTGATCCCGTTGACACGAGAGACAACTCACGCACAGGGGAACTACTCCCTATCCTCGTGGGAAAGCTTGAGAGCGCCATGCGTCTTCATGAAGACATCCAGGGGAACACTGCCGGCATCAAGCAAAACCAAAGGCCCGAACTCACTCCGCTCTACCTGCGGCTGATGACGTTGCACGACCGCCATCTTCATACGCATCGACTATTCCTGGACGAGAAGCTCACCGACCCAGGCATGTTCCTCCTCCGCTTAAAGCAAACGCTCTCAGCACTAAATCCAGAACCAAATGAAATCAAAACACCAAACGATCTCGCCGCGCGCTGGGATGATCATCAAATCAGCCTTGCCAATAATCTCGAGGCGCTCCGCGAGAAGCTCTACTCGCCCACAGGCGGGTCCGACATTTCCCAGTGGATGCGCAGGCAATTGGGTGGAAGCATCCCACAGGACTCAGTGGAGCAACTTGTATCAACGCTTCACCCAGTCGCGTCCTTCGTTCATGAAGATCTTATCCGGCGGATTGGAACACGGCGAAGCCTCATCGCTCTGCTTCACCGATTCAAAGAGCGATGTGAATGGCATGATCGAGATCGCCTCAGAAAATTGGCGGAACAATCAAAACGCCCCGAGGACGTCCTCACCGCAGAACTCGCCCGATGGCTGTTTGATCAAGGTCTCTCTCCGCTAACCAGGCCATTGGCAGGAGGGCTCCAACCAGACTTGCTTGATCCATCAGTGCTCTATGTGGAAGCGAAGCGCTATCGCGATGGGAAGAAGGCCCGCCACCATATTATTCAGGGCACGCACGAACTGTACGATGCTGTGACTCGGATCAAAGGAACAAAATACGACATAACCGAGGCGTTCTACGTTGTTTTCCGAGAAGGGGGCCCTCGATTCAAGCTTCCCGAGGTCATAAGAGGTGATGGCTGGGTGACGTTGCCTATCGTAATCGACATCGCGCCACTAACTGAATCAGGCAGTCGCCAGAAGAACAAGCCAATTGAACTAGGCGAAGACGAGCTTGGCCCCACTCGAGAAGGCTAGCAAACTGCCAGTCTTCGCAGTGGGCCCAGCCCGCTGCGACCCAAACGGTGCGACACAACCAACTGCGAGCCGCACTTGGGAGCCCGCTTCTCACAACTGGGACTTCGCCAACTCGTTGGCACTAAGCCTGAAGCGCTCACACAGGGTTATCCGTTCACGCATCGCGACGATGTCTTCGCAAACCTCGTCTTGATGTTTACGCAACACAGGCGCCGGGATAGCGATGCGTCGACAATCATCGTTCAAGCCCACCGACCACAACTGAAGCTGCCCCCGGTCCTTCTCAATCTTTGCCAAGTCCGCACCTTTGGGGACAGCGGCCAGTGCTAGATAGGGCGTAAGAGGTACTGCCACGCCTCTGGCGGATAAGCCTAGTTCGGGTGAAGGCTGGAGCAGTGGGGCTGGGAACTGGAAGAAGCCAATCTCAGGGTAGAAAAGCCATCCACTCGGAAGATCACTCACCCCTAGGGTCATGACATGGGAGTTCGCGTGGCGTTCTTGAGCCATCTGATCAAGCCCCTGCTCCCCATGCGCGAAGAATTTCTCCAGGTGGCCGCCTTGTGGATCACGGAGTTGAAGGATGCGGGCGGTCTGCACCATCGGGAACAGCAGCAAGGATCTGTACATTCTCCACTGCGAGAGCTTGTTGGGGGTGAGTTTGTTCGTACGGAGTTTGTGTCGAAACTCAAGCAACGGACTCTCAATGAACCTGTTCAGCGAGGCCTCTGCCGCTGGTGAGTTGAGCCCCTCCTTGGCGAACAGCCTGGACGCCGGTTCTCGGCGTATTCTCCGGTCTGCGAAATCGAAGCACCAGAGGAAGGACCCATCGCGCCATGGTTCCGTTAGAGCATTGGTGACGTAGTGGTCGTTCGGCATGCCGAATCTGGAGGTGAGGTGAGCGGTCACAGACTGCCTGGGCGCCACAATACCCCTCGCATGCCCCTGGAGGACACCCTCACTGCGAAGTGAGGCAGCCAGCTTGGAGCAGTGCCCCAGCCCTCGCGCCTTGACCTTCAGCCAAGCCTGCCGAAGGAAAGTGTACGTCGAGCAGATGCGGCGCCACGTCCACGCCTCGCTCCTCGTCCACCGTTCCGCGGGGCAGGGCAACATAGTCTGATGGTGGGAGGGGTCTCCGAGGACTCCAGCGGGTATGCGCGACACGACACTCTCGCCAACCTATACTCGGGCCCGCAGGACTATCCACCGGGGGCGCTATGAGCCATGTCGTGAACGTGACCGGAACAATCAAGGCGGGACCGCTAGAACAATCCTCCGGCGGTGACTTCAATGTTCTTGTCCGCCAGACAGAACTGACTGCCGCCATGGAAAAGGATGAGGCCGAGCTTATCGTAACCTTCGCATCAGGCGCGCCCTTCGCCAGCACTGCCGGCCCCACCTTCTACCGCTACTTCGTAGCGGAAGGTATGGAGTTCCAAATCAAAGTGATCGAGCAGGTAAACGGCGCAATCCGGCTCATCGTCACCCCCATCGAAGAGCATAACTCGGCAACGTTTCCCTGAGAAGTTCTTGTCGGCGCCCACATGAACGGACTCGCCAGCCCCGGTGAAGGGCCGATTCACGTGCCGCATGCTTCGCAGCTTCGAAGGAGTGCCCTTCGCGGAGCAGGAGGCCCACCTGCGGCGCCTCCTCTCCGTCCTGCCCGTGGCGCGCCTGTCCGTCGACAGGAGTGACATCGGCATGAACCTCGCGGAGAACCTCGCCCGCGACTTCCCCCCAGGTGGTGGCGGAGAACGTCACCAACGAGGCCAAGGAGCGCTGGGCCACCGACTTCAAGATTCTCCTCCAGCGCCGCGACGTTACCCTGCCGCGCCAGCGTGAGCTTGTCGGGCAGATTCACTCCATCAAGCGGCGCGTGCTGCCCTCGGGGAAGGTGTCCTTCGACGCCGAGCGCACCAACCGCGGGCACGCGGACAAGTCCTGGGCCGTCGCCCTGGCGTGCCAGCGCGAGCGAGGACCGGAGCGACGAGGTAGGGGGGAGATCGGCGTGCGCGTGATTGGGTAAGGGTCAATAGGCACCCTCCAAGAACAATACATGCGACCACAAATCTAGCGAGAAACCGTTCAGCCCTCAACCAAACAAGATATGATGTCCCGCCGAAAGGCAGCCCCAGACAATGCAAGCAAACCCTGGAATGAAACTTGGGCGATGGACTCTGCGAGGTCGCCTGGGCGGAGGCGGTAACGGGCGCGTATGGCTCGCCATCTCTGAGTCGGGTGAGGAGATCGCGATTAAGACTCTGGCCAAGAATGGCCCCAATGCGCTGAAGCGATTCCGAGACGAAGTTGCAATACTGAAGAGATGTTCCGACATCGAAGGGATTCTCCCAGTGCTTGACGAACGGATCCCTGAAACGCCTGGCAGTGAACTAGCGTGGTTCGGAATGCCACGTGCACAGGGGGCCGCCGACGTCCTCGCCGAAGCCACCATCTTCGAAAAAGCAAAGGCAATAGTCCAAATCGCCAAGACTGCCGCTGCACTCCACGCTCGCGATATCGGCCATCGGGACATCAAACCCGCCAATATTCTGTATCGCAATGACCGCTACTATTTGGCCGACTTTGGTCTCGTAACGTTTGCCGAGAAAGAGGACCTGACAGGCGCACAAGAAGATGTCGGCTCAAGATGGACGATGGCGCCTGAAATGAGGCGCTTCCCGAAGGATGCCGACCCACGTCCAGCGGACGTCTTCTCGCTCGCCAAAACTTTATGGATATTATTAACAAGGGAAGAAAAAGGCTTCGAAGGCCAATACAACCACATGTCAGACACCAGCCTTCGCAAGCACTTACCACGCATACACCTAACCGGCCTCGAATCCCTTCTGACGGACGCCACTGCGCACACCCCAGAGTTGCGCCCCACAATGAATGAGTTCGCGACGCGACTCAAAGACTGGATTACCGAGGCTTCCGACTATCGGCTCCACAATCCACTGGATTGGGATGATGCACAGCGTCGCCTATTTCCCATCTCCGTTCCAATCCGAGCATCATGGACAAGTCTCGAGGACATCACTTCTACACTTAGCTTTCTGGGCAGGATCTCAAGCCTCGGTCATCTAATGTTTCCGAAGTCAGGTGGTTTCGACCTAACAGGTGCCGACCGTGCCCGCGAAGATGGCTGCATCGAACTGTGGGTACAGGGATTCTTCGTCGTAGCCAAACCTGTAAGGCTCATGTTCGAATCCTTCGGGCACGAGCCACAATGGAACTACTTTCGACTAGAAATTGAGAAACTCACTCCTACCGGCCTTTACAATCTCGCAGAAGGCGCGACTCACGAAGACTTGATTGACGCCGGAGGGCAATACCACATCCCCGGAACCGCCCCGGACGATGAAGATCAGGAAAAGGAAGCGCCCATCAAGAAAAGAAAAAGGGTCTTCCGATTCTTCAATGACGGGGCATTTCTGGTATTTCAGAAAACGGCCATCTACAACAAGATACCAGCAACATACCGAGGAAAGCACAGCTCCATCTCTGCTGACGAATTCCGAAACATCGTCGAAGGAGCAGCGACAACAATGTCCAAACTAGGTATTCGTCGCCATATCCAAACAGCCAAGAACTCACAGCCATAACCTCCCAGCCGACGCTCCATGCAGTTTCCCCCACCTAAACCGCCCCGAGAATGCTGAGTCGTCGGGCAGATTCACTCCATCAAGCGCCGGGTACTCCCCTCGGGGAAGGTGTCCTTCGACGCGGAGCGCACCAACCGCGGGCACGCCGACAAGTTCTGGGCCGTGGCGCTCGCGTGCCAGAAGGAGCGGACGAAGAGCAGCCCGCGCACCGGCGATATCGGCGTACGGGTGCTAGGATGATGGTTCCCAGCGACTTGGAGCAGGTGCCGTTATGGTATCGATGCCGACGTGTCTTTTCACCGGAGTTGAACTCCCCCAGACGACGCGGGAGGAACATGCGCTCCCGCGCTCGCTTGGTGGGCGCATCCGTTCCCGTCGCATCACCAGCAACAGCTTCAATAACGCGACGTCCAACGGCTTCGACGATCTCCTCGCGGCACCGTACGCCAACGCGTTCAACTATCTCGCGCCGCTGCTCTCATCTGAGCATGAGCAAGGCGCGGTCGAAATCGCGGTAGCAGGGCACGGTCAGCATCGCCTCTATCCAGGTGGGGAAATCGGCATTCGCGGGATGATTGTTGAGCAACGAGACGCTGAAGGTCGCCCTTCCGCTGTCGTCCACCAGGACCCGGGCGCCTTGCTCCGTTTCGCAGCGAGCGCTGGCTGGCCACCAGGAAGTTGGACGCAGTCCAGTGAGATCGCTACGAAGGAGGTCGAGGGACGAAGAGGTGGCGTTCCTGTCCTGGCCCCTAAGATGGAGGTCGCAGCGCTGAAGTGTGCGCTCCTCGCCTTCGATGAGGTACTCGCCGACGCGGGTGCTCACCGCTTCACACGCTCGGGATGGCTGACATCGGCGACCGACGCGATACGCGACATCGTGTTGCACGGCGCTGCCCCTACGTCACTCCTCGAGCGGGTGTGTTGGGGACTGGCACCCGACGAGCTAGCGGGCATTCGTCGGCTGCGACGCGAGTTGGTCAAGGAGACAGAGACGCCGTTCGAACACATCGTGATCGCGTCTGGCGATCCACGAACAGGCGCAGTGGACCTTGCCTGGGTGCTCGCCAGCATCGACGTTTGGACCTTCCGACTCACCCGCATGTGGAACGGTCCCGCGTTCACCGCAGTGGCTGGCTGCGGCACGCTAAGCGGCACGCGCCGTTGGGAGCCTGTCTTGGTTGAGCAATGCAGATGGCAGCTTGGGCAGCGGACTCGCGCTCGATCCGTGCAGCAGGGCCTGACCGAGTCCGATGCGGAGGCCATCACATCGCAGATCGCAGCACACCGGCACAGCTCGTTCCGAACCGTTGTCGACGTTGTTGAACGGCGGTCCGACGACGTGGTGAAGAGCGGCATCTTGAACCTGTCCCGATTTTCCGAGGCCAACCCCGTTTTGTATCCAGGGTCGACAGCCATCGCGCACGGACTTGAGCGTCGTCTTCGTCGACTCTTCTTCGCTCAGTGTGAGGACCCGAAGAGCCTCCATTTCCTCACGACTACCATCTCGGCAGAGATCGCCAAGCTTCCACAAGCAGTGCAAGCGCAGGCAGTCTCTCGAGATGACGAGGTAGGTGCTGACGTTGCGTGGAATGATTGGCTCGGCTGCCACCGAAGCATTCTCGATGTGGTGGCGCCATGCTTCGGCCCTCCTGGCTACACCTACACCATCGCGGTGAAGGCGGAGCCGACTGTCGGGTAGCTGTCCCCACTCTGACTGAACCGGAACTGTCCACGGCGGGCAGCCCACGCATGGGCTGCCTGCCGTGGGCCGGGACGCGGCATCTGGCCATGCTGCTCCACCCCTCGCTCGATAACCCTGTAGACAGGGGCGCTGGCAGCACGAACATTTAAGAGCACCTAACGAAAGTCAGGTCTGGGCTGGTCGTTGGCAAGGGGCATCCTCAGCTTGAGGGGCATGGTCCGCGAACTCGTTCCCGATGCCTTCTGGCAGCGCGTGGCGCCGCTGCTGCCTCCGCCCCGGCCCAAGAAGAAGCCAGGCCGCCCCCGAGCCGACGACCGGGCAGCACTGGAGGCCATCGTCTTCGTGCTCAGGAGTGGCATCCCGTGGGAGATGCTGCCTCGCAAGCAGTTCGGCCTGTCGGGCATGACGGCCTGGCGCAGGTTGGAAGAGTGGACGCGGGCCGGCGTGTGGGAAGCCCTTCAGCAGCGGCTCCTGGACGAACTGGGCCTGCGCGGCAAGGTGGACTTCTCCCGCGCATCCATCGACTCCGCGTCCGTGCGGGCGTCAAAAAGGGGGCCCTCACGGGCCCAAACCCGACGGATAGAGCGAAGGCGGGTAGCAAGCATCATCTTCTCGTAGAGGCTCACGGCCTGCCGCTCACCGAGTCGGTGACAGCCGCCAACGTCCATGACACCCATGAACTCTTCCCCCTGGTCGACTCCGTGCCCGCGGTGAGGATGCCTTCGGGGCAGCGACGACGGCGGCCTGGGAAACTTCACGGCGACAAGGCCTACGCCTCCAGGAAGAACCGGCGTGGACTTCGCCTGCGTGGCATCGCTCCGCGCATCGCTCGCCCTGGCGTCGAGTCCAAGGAACGGCTCGGACGTTACCGATGGGTCGTGGAGCGCACGCTGGCCTGGAAGAACCAGCTCCGCAGGCTTCGGGTCCGCGACGAGCGCAGGGACGATGTCCACTTCGGCTTCCTCGTCCTCGGCTGCTGCGTCATGCTCTTGCGTCGCCTCTACCCTGACATTTGTTAGAGGCTGTAAGGGCTCAGCGCCCTGCTGCCGTCCGCGCCTTGACCTTCAGCCAGGCCTCCCGGCGGAAGGGGGTACGTCGAGCAGATGCGGCGCCACGTCCACACCTCGCTCCGCATCCACCAGTCCGCGGGCGGCTGGAGGCCGACGTCCCGCAGGTTGCCGAGGCCACGGAAGCCGACACCGTCGAGTCGGAAGGCGGCATTAGACTCCAGCACCAGCACCTTGTCCGTCTCCGGGTGGAAGTCCACGACCAGGAAGGTGTGCCCCGAGCCCCACTGGCTGCGCCCCCCTGGATGAGCGTCCACGGGTGGCGCGGCACATCCGCCGACGGTGCTGGCAGGGCCATTCCGGACTCGACGGTATGTAGCCGTCACGGAGGAAGGGAGATCGTATCTGATCGCCGTACCCCGTCCGAGAAGCGGAGAAGCAGCGGCCTGCCGAGCGTGGGGAGCCCGCCAGACGGACACCGCGACAGCGTTGGCCGCGCCCAGCTCCCACTCCGAGTGGAACGCGGCTGCTTGGCGGGTTGCTCCACCCCGGGGCAGGGCGAGCTGTTCCATCGCTCCACCCAGTGTGCCCAGTTCCCGCGCCAGGCTTGCCCGTCGCCTCCACCTGCTTCGCTCATCGCCGCTACCAGGCCCACACCGTGCGCACTAGCCGCCGCTCCATCCGCGCCAGCAACCGCCTGCGGCGTCTGCTGAGAGCGTCACGAGCGTCGTCTCCAGGTCCGGGGTGACGTCAGGCGGCTGAGGGCTTCGCGCGCACGCTCTTTCCGTTCGACTTCATGTGGGCAGGTGGGTTGAGCAAATGCCGTACAGCACGAGCACATATGGCAGATTAGCCGGCCGCATGCGCAAGTCTCGTTGCGGCCAAAGGTCAGCGGCCAGTGGCCGCAGTCCACCATCCGCTTCTCCAGCTGGCCTCCGCAGTGCGCGAGCAACGTCCGCCGCTGGCCATCGCCATACGTGCCCGTCAGCACACCATTCGGGTGGAACGTGAACCGCTCGATGCGCTGGAACTCCGCGGCCGACAGGTGCTGATCCAGCACTCCCAGGGCATCGAGCAGATAGTCTAGGGTGTGAGCGGGATCGGCAATGCCGATGCCTGCGGCCAGCGGCGCACCGCCGGTTCGAGTCGACAGGTATGGCTCCTCGGTCACCTCTCCGTCCTGCTCGTCCTCGTCGACCGCCTCATGCAGCTCCTCGAACGGTTCGTCTGTCGCGGCAGAAGGCTCTCGGCATGACGTGAACAGCGCCTTCAAACGACCTGCATCCGACGGGCGTCCCGACCGGCGCCATCGCAACCACGCATGCAGGGTGAAAAGGTAGAGCCAGGGCAGGCGTGGAACGGACGACGGAACGGCATCGCCGGTCTGCGTCTTGCGCCAGGCTTCCCCGAGATCGCGCAGGAAGGCACGCTGCTGATCATCGAGTTGCGCAAAGCCCGGCGACTCCACGTTCCAGATGGACCAAAGCAGTGGCGGCAGCTCCCGATGCCACCGGCGCGCGAGCACCGACACGCCGTCGCCTGCAGCGGCCCGCAGCGCTATCAGCGCGTCATTGCGCTTGCGGTAGTGCGCGTCGGGATAGTCCCACGCCCAGGCAGGCATTTCCTTCAGGGTGGTGCGCGCGGGCGTGTGCGCGTCGAAGACGTCGCGGAAGCTCCGCAGCAACTGATCCACCTCCGCCGCGTGCGTCACCCCCAGCACCACCATGTACTCAACCCCGGAGACCGACAGCGTTCCGTGGTCGTCGCACCGCGTGTATGGGCTGCTGACGCCACAGAGGGTCACCTTCCGTCCCGCGGCGTCCGCCTTGAACGTCTTCACTTTCCAGCGGCCGCTGCGCATGCCGCCGTTCACGGTACGCCTACAGTTCTTCACGTCGACGCCGTGGCGCCCGTCGACCTGCAGGTCCATCGCTACCCACTCTTGCAGTGACGGCTGGAGCTGCTCGATGGAGACATCACGCACCCCGAGTCCCAGCGACTGCAGATAGCGCGACGCCCACTTCTCGGCGGCGCGCGCCGTGAGCATCTGCGCGCGGACCGGCAGCTCCGTGTTCTCGCCGAGCGCTCGTGATGGCACCCACTTTTCAGCCAGCTCACGGTCCTGCGCATCGAGGTCCTTCAACAACGCGTCCGCCCGGATCGCCGCCTGTTCGCGGCTCCATCTGGCCACCGACTCCAGGGTTTGCAGGGCAGCGGCGATGTCTGGATACCACCGCCGCAGCAGTGCGCGGACGACGGACGACGGTGCAACGGCAAGCGGCGTCCAATCGTCCATGGCCGCGTCGGGCGCGTTCTTTCGGCTCGCCGGTGCGGCGGCCAGTTCGCCCACCGCGTTGGCGATCCGTTCCCACCAGGTCGCGCGGTCGCCGACACCCAAGTCGATGCCACGGCGCGCCCACTGGAGCCTCTCTTCGGGTTCGCCGCTCGGGCCGGTGCTCTGGGCGAGTTCGACCAGCGTCGCGCACCGGGCGGGCAGCTGCCGCCACAACGTCTCCAGCCAGGCCGCCTTCACCAACAGCCGGCGCTTCGCGTTCCAATCCACGAGCAGGGAGAGCGCCGCTTCGGGATCGTGCCGCAGCGCCTCGAGGAAGACGTCGCCACGCGCCGCAGAAGGCGCCAGGTGCAGAATCGGCCGCAGCGCCGGCTCGTGCCAGATGCTGCCCGGCACCAGGGACACGATGGGGTCGAGGAGGTCCATGTCGCCCGGCCGCTCGTCGAGCAGAACAAAGAGCAGCGGCAGCGCAACGGGCAAGGAGGGCACCAGCGTTCGCAGACGCTCGACGTCGAGCCTTCGACTCCCTCCCCGTAACACCCGGTCCCATAGGAGCGAGGCTGCGCGCGCATCTCGGAGGTCGAGCGGTCGAGCGCGAACGGCCGAGCGCTTTCCGTCGCCCTTCTCGATGACGCCCAGAAGAAGCAGCGCCTGGGGACGTCGTTCCTGCGCCGCGCCCAGGGCGGCCAGCCGGGTTGCGTTGAGGAAGATGTCGTCGCGAGATTCGCCGGTGAGCGGCTGCGCGAAGCCGAACCCTCTGGGCAGCACCTCCTTCAGAACGCCCACCACGTCCTGCGCCGTGGGATGGCGGCGGCTTCCGGCGGCTTCCGGTCGAGGCGGACGGCCCGGATCGGCGCTTCGACGTCTCTCCATGAGTGCTTGTGCCAGCGAAGGTGAAAGAAGGACAATGCTCCGTTTCCTCGGACTCTGCCGGGCGACGACGGTCGGGGGCAACCCCACATCGCTGCCACGGGAGCCGGCAGAGATTCTTGGTTCAGGCCGTCGGGGAGACGTTCAGGCGCAGGGCATACCAGCCCCTTCCCGGGGGCTCCCCAGGCAGCTCTCCCCGCGTCTCCCGCGCGGTCGGTCAAGCCCCAAGGACGGCTGCGGCGGCGACTGCGCCCGCATGGGCTGCGAGTGCGACGATAGGCCCCTCCAGGTTGCCGAGCACCTCCGCCGCCGCCCGACGGTCGCTGATGACCGTCCGCACGCGCGACGCGGTCCCACGCGCCATGCGCCTCGGAGAAGGCCTTCACCAGCAGGCCATCGACGAAAGTGCAGCAGTTGTTCAGCCGGGGCGGCGCGAGTTGGACACGAACGCCCGGCAGCGCCCATGGATAGTACGCCCTGCTCCCGTCATACCTGTAGTCGAGGAACGCCCCCAGGAGCGCGATGAGACGCTCCTCCAAGACGGCCAGCGGCTCGCTCTCGAACGACAGCCGGGCCATGCCAGGCGCGCGCTCCTGGGAGACGAGCGTCGCGTAGCGCTGGGTGCGCCAGCGCGTGCACACCCAGGTGGAACGAGCGCCCCATCTGCGGAACCACCAACCGGGCGTAATCCGTGTCGAGCGAAGGGTAGCGGGCCTTCTCCTCGATCACGAGATAATCACCCGCCTCGACGTAGCCTCACGCTGCGTGCTCGTGTCCGGTAGTGCGAAGCCACGCAGGCGCGCGGGCAGCCTCGCGACACGGTAGGTGTCCATGGTGTCTCCTCCGCGTTGAAGGGGGCGTCAACGTTCTCTCCATGGACGGCGCGACCGACCCGCCCCTGCCATGAGGACGAGCGTCATGCGACCAATGAGCTTCACCTTGCTGGGTTAAGGGAAAGGCCGGCTTGAGCGAAGTAAGCGCGCAGGGTTGCGGGGCGACTCTCGACTCACCGAAACTCCCTGCGGGCCTGTCAATGCAATCATTCGACGCATCCAGGTAGAGCGCTGAGCAACGCCGTCTTGACGCTCGCGCTTCACTGCTCCTCGGGATTGAGTTCCGGGGAGCAAGAGGGCAGGAAGTACGCGCAGTCGCGGAGCGGCCGCCCTGGAGAAGCGTTGGACAACTACTCCCGGAGGCATCTCTGGAGAGCGCTCTAGTGGAAGCCGAGCATTTTCTAGACGATGACGCGCCCGCCAAGTGCCTGGAATCACTGGGCTCTGCCACTTGGCACAATTCGCGCTAAAGGCCAGTCCGTGAACATTCGAGTCCTACCCGAAGAGGTGCTCCTGGCGCGTCTGCCCGTCTATCAGTACCGCGCGTGGTCGCGGGCCTGGGCCCAGGCATGCCACGAGCTCTTCCATACTCCCGCCCCGCCAGAGGCGCTCTCCACCCTCGCGCTCCTGACGGGAACGCCGCGCGACGCCGTGGAGCGAGCACACGCCTCGGCTCGCGGACTGGAGGAGCTGTTGAACGAGCTGGCACCAGACTGGGAGCGCCGGGCCCGGGATGGAGATGACCGATGCCGCATCAGCCGGCTTCCGGGGGGTGGCGTCGGGGTCGAGATTCCCGTGGATGAGGAGGGACTGCGCCAGTGGCTGCTGCGCTACAAGCAGAGGGAATCCGCCCTCGACCGCTTCATCACCAAGGACGTTCGGTTACTGTGTCAGCTCCAGGTCGCCATCGACCATGCCCGGAGTCATGATTCCGTTCTCATCACAGGCGAGACGGGAACGGGCAAGGGGGCGCTCGCGGAGGCCATCCATGTGATGAGTGGCCGGGAAGGCTTCAGCCCAATCAATTGCACTGCCATCACCGCCAGCCTGCTTGAGAGTGAGCTGTTCGGCCATAAGAAGGGGGCTTTCACGGGAGCCGCCAAGGACAACGAAGGGCTGATCGCCGCAGCCGAGAATGGAACCCTGTTTCTGGATGAAGTGGGGGACCTCGCCACCGAGGCCCAGCCGAAGTTGCTGCGCGTGCTGCGCGAGCGCGAGTACCGGCGCGTGGGCGAAACAGAGGTCCTGCGCACTCAGGCCCGATTCGTCGCCGCGACGAACGCGAATCTGTTCGAGTCCGTTGCCAATGGCCGCTTCCGGGAGGACCTGCTCCAACGTTTGAGTGCCTGTCACATCGAGCTTCCCCCGCTTCGCGAGCGTCAGGACGACATCTTCCTCATCGCCGAGCAGGTTCTGAGAACCGCGCACCATTCGGGGCACCTGACGGAGCCCGTGCGCACCTTGATGAGCCGGTATGAATGGCACGGCAACGTGGCCGAACTGTCCGATGCCATGCGCTACGCCGCCGTTGCCTCTCGGGGAGCCCCCATCCGAATCTCCCACCTGCCGGATGGTCTGGTGGAGGAGGCTTACCCTCCGACGGGAACCGCCTCGCAGATTCTCCTGACGGCGCAGGTGCTCGACAGCAGCGACGCCTCGAAGGACTACGACACCCTTCCGGAATCCCTCGATGCCGTGCTCGAGGAGCACCTCAAAGAGCCTCCGCCCGTCGCCAACAACGAGGAGGTAGACGAGTTGGTGATGGCTTTCGTCCAATTGGCCTTTATGTGGCCGGGCAATCCCGTTCCCCTGACGCAGGCGGCGCTGGAGAAGGCGCTCGCCCAATTGCGCACGGTTAGCCTGCTCTCCGAGCTGCGTCAGCAGCTCTCCACGAGCCATTTCCCGAACGCCATCATCTCAACCCTGAATGCCCGGCTCGGAGCCGAATTGGAGGACGTCAAGGGCCCGCCGCTGCTGGGCCTGGCCATCCAGGTTCTCATGCAGTTGCTCGGTTCGGAGGATCCCAACGACCGCTCGAGTCTGCTCAAGTGGGCACTGAAGTTCCAGAAGGTCGTCCCGATGATCGTTCACTTGGCCCAAGCTCTCCGGCAGCACACGGAGGAACCCGAGCCCACGACGGTCACGGCGCTCTCAGTACCGCCGACGCAGCCCGCGCCCTTTGCCCGGGTTCCAGGCACGAAGGATTGGTTGGACTCGCGCAACCTCCCCGTCGTCGAGCAGGCCGTGCGCGCGGCCGGAGGGGTGAAGAACAGGGCGGGCAAGCTTCTTAAGATTAACTCGGCGAGCTATGTGGCCAGAGTCATTCATGCGCACCACCTGGAGACGTTGTGCGAGGAATTGGTTCAGGCGAGTCGGGCTGAGCGAAGCAACCGCACGCAGCCGAGCAGAGCACCTCGGAAGGAGTAGCAGGTGACACCGGGGTTTCAACACAACGATGCAGTGAAAGGAGAAGAGCGAGATGAAGCGAAACAATAGTCAACTGCGCCCTCAGGAGGGGTACGGCTTGGTGCCCAGGCAGCACGAAGGGGCCGCGCGGGGTGGTGGTTTCGGAGGAACGGTAGGGGCCGTCATCGGCGCCGCGCTAGGGGGGCCCATCGGAGCGGCCGTCTTCGCGGCCGTGGGGGCGGCCCTTGGTGCCCATGCCGGGGCTGAGTCCGACCAGCGCCGAAGGTAGATGGGCGCTGTTTCGGCTCGTCCGACAACTGCTTCCAATAATTGCCTGTATGTGTTCTCGGGAAATCCCGGGACAGATGGGAAAGTGCGTGCCTAGGTCAAGGGCCTAGGCACGTAAAGGAGACACGCATGTTCGTGAACAAGGTTGTGACGGCTGTTGGCGCCCGCGAGGCCACGCCGCTCCTGAAAAACATGCTCAATGGGTACATGAGCCAGTGGGAGCGTATCTACATTGGGGCAACAGCCCACCCGAAGATGCGCTACGAGCAGCATAGGCTCGATGGGTGGCGGAGGATGGTAGTTATCTACGAGGCGTTCTTGCCAGAAATTGCCCGGGGCATGGAGCAGGCGCTGATCGCACATGCGCGGGAGTCCAATTTCCGCACTCTGGTCGTGAACACGACTCCCGGTGGGGAGGGGCTTAGCACCGCAAGACGCTCGAACTTTCTGTACGTCCTGTGTGGCTGATTTACGACTCGGCTGATTGGGTCGGGCTCCAGGGGGAGCCGAGAATATTGAGCACTGCTTGGGGCCGGGCGCGGTAGTAGCCGAGCCCCGAGCCCCGAGCCC
>NZ_RAWA01000194.1 GCF_003611675.1 Corallococcus sp. CA053C | reverse complement strand
TCTACTTCCGCACGACGGACGTGACGGGCACGGTGAAGCTGCCGGAGAACGTCGAGATGGTGATGCCGGGCGACAACATCGCGATCGAGGTGGAACTCATCACCCCGGTGGCGATGGACAAGGAGCTGCGGTTCGCCATTCGTGAAGGCGGCCGCACGGTGGGCGCGGGCGTCGTGGCGGAAATCATCGCGTAGCACTCAGGCCACCGGGCTCTCCGGAATGCCCTTCTGGGCAGTTCTGGAGAGCAGGTGGGAATCCAGTTGCAACCCATGGGGTGTGGTGGTACACACCGCGCCCCTTCGTTCCGAAGAAACGGTTCTCTGAAATCCAGGCGTTGACGGGCGTACCGCCTCTCGGTTCAGAGGTCGTTCAAAGAGGTTCTTTCGAATGGCGACACAGAAGATCCGCATCCGGTTGAAGGCGTACGACTCGAAGCTCCTGGACCAGAGTGCTGGGGAGATCGTCGAGACGGCCAAGCGCACGGGCGCCAAGGTGGCCGGTCCGATCCCCCTGCCGACGCGCATCAACAAGTTCACCGTGCTGCGTTCGCCGCACGTGGACAAGAAGAGCCGCGAGCAGTTCGAGATCCGCACGCACAAGCGCCTGCTCGATATCCTTGAGCCGACCCAGCAGACGCTGGATGCGCTGATGAAGCTGGATCTGTCTGCCGGCGTTGACGTCGAGATCAAGTCCTAGGAAGCGGGATGGCGTCGGAGTGGTTTCACTCTGACCCCCGAGGAAAGTGCCATGGCGAAGTTTGACGTAGTCGACCTGGATTTGAAGAAGGTTTCGGAGATCGAACTCTCCGACGATATCTTCGGTGCCGAGCAGAACACCCACCTGTTCTACGAGGTGGCGAAGATGCAGCAGATCAACCGGCGCCGCGGAACGGTCGGGGTGAAGAACACCTCGCTCGTCAGTGGCGGCGGCAAGAAGCCCTGGAAGCAGAAGGGCACCGGCCGAGCCCGTCAGGGTTCCATCCGTGCGTCCCACTGGGTGGGCGGCGGCAAGGCGATGGCCCCCAAGGCCCGTGACTACTTCTACCGTCCGCCGCGCAAGGTTCGTCGGGGGGCGCTGCGCGCCGTCCTGTCCCTGCGCGCCCAGGAGAAGCAGCTCATCATCCTGGACGGTTTCAAGCTGGATGCCCCGAAGTCGAAGCAGGCCTTCGAGGTCCTCACCCGGCGTCTGAAGCTCCAGAACGCGCTGATCATCGACGAGCGCGGCAACACCAACCTGCACCGCAGTGTGCGCAACCTGGCGAAGTTCGACGTGCTGCCGCCCGAGGGTTTGAACCTCGAGTCCGTGCTCAAGCACTCGCACCTCGTCCTGACTTCCGCGGCCGCCAAGGCGCTTGAGGGGTCCCTGTCATGAATCTGAACGACGTCATCAAGGGGCCGCTCATCACGGAGAAGCTGGACAAGGCCCGCGAGAAGTTCCGCCAGTACTCGTTCATCGTGGACCGCAAGGCCACGAAGCACGACGTGTCCCGCGCGGTGCAGGCCCTGTTCAAGGTCACGGTGGAAGGTGTCAACACCAACATCGTGCGCGGCAAGACGAAGCGGGTGGGCAAGAGCATCGGCCAGCGCCCCAACTTCAAGAAGGCGGTCGTCACCCTCAAGGAAGGTGACAAGATCGAACTCTTCGAGGGGGGGGCGGTCTGACGCCACTGGCGACAGATCAGCCTGAGACGAGGAACACACCATGGGCATCAAGAAGTACAAGCCGACCAGCGCCGCCCGCCGTCTGATGACGGTGTCCGACTTCGCGGACATCACCAAGGACTCGCCCGAGAAGGCCCTCACCGAGCCGCTCAAGCGCTCGGGTGGCCGCAACGTTCACGGGCACATCACCCGTCGTCACCAGGGTGGCGGTCACAAGCGTCGTTACCGCACCATCGACTTCAAGCGTCGGGACAAGGACGGCGTGCCTGCGAAGGTCGTCGCCGTCGAGTACGACCCGAACCGCACCGCGAACATCGCCCTCCTGCACTACGCGGACGGCGAGAAGCGCTACATCCTGGCCCCCGTCGGCCTGAGCGTGGGCGACACCGTCTTCGCCGGCGCCTCCTCCGACATCCGGCCTGGCAACAGCCTCCCGCTGCAGAACATCCCGGTGGGCACCGTCATCCACAACGTGGAGCTGAAGCCGGGCCGTGGCGCCCAGGTCATCCGCTCCGCGGGCACTTCCGGCCAGCTGATGGCGAAGGAAGAGCGCTACGCCCAGGTCCGCATGCCGTCGGGCGCCGTGCGCAAGGTGCTCATCGAGTGCCGCGCCACCGTGGGCCAGGTGGGCAACATCGAGCACGAAATCATTCGCATCGGCAAGGCGGGCAAGAGCCGCTGGCTGGGCATCCGTCCCACCGTCCGCGGTCTGGCGATGAACCCCGTTGACCACCCGCACGGTGGTGGCGAAGGCAAGTCCGGCCAGGGTAACCCGCACCCGGTGTCTCCGTGGGGCAAGAAGACCAAGGGCCTCACCACGCGCACCAACAAGCGCACCGACAAATTCATCGTGAGCGGCCGCCGTCAGGGCGCGCGCAGCCAGTAAGAGGATTTGAAACATGGCTCGTTCGATCAAGAAGGGTCCGTTCGTTGATGATCACCTCCTCAAGAAGATCGAGGGGATGATCGCTGCGAACAAGAAGGCGGTCGTCAAGACCTGGTCCCGGCGCTCCACGATTCTCCCTGAGTTCGTGGGTCACACCTTCGCCGTGCACAACGGCAAGAAGTTCATTCCGGTGTTCGTCACGGAGAACATGGTGGGCCACAAGCTCGGCGAGTTCGCCCCGACGCGTACCTTCGGTGGCCACTCGGCGGAGAAGAAGGTCGCCAAGGCCCCGGGCAAGTAGCCCGTTCGCACGCCTGAGAGCCTGAGGAGATGACCATGGAGTCGACTGCACATCTGCGTCACCTGCGCATGAGCCCGCGCAAGCTTTCCCTCGTAGCGGCGCTCATCCGGGGCAAGCCTGTTGAGGCCGCCCTGAACATCCTGAAGTTCACCCCGCGCGCTGCTGCGCGGCCGGTGGAGAAGCTCATCAAGAGCGCCGTCGCGAACGCGACGGATCTGTCCAAGGGGCAGGTCGACGTGGATACCCTCTACGTCAAGACCATCTCCGTGGATCAGGCCGCCACCCAGCGCCGGTTCATGCCGCGCGCCATGGGGCGCGCGACGCCCATCCAGAAGAAGTCCGCCCACGTCCACGTCGTGTTGGCAGACGCCAAGAAGTAGGACCCGTCGGGCCCTGCCCGGACGCACCAAGGAGAATCAGTTTGGGACAGAAAGTACATCCGATCGGGTTCCGGCTCGGCGTCATCAAGACCTGGGACTCCAAGTGGTTCGAGCACAAGAACTACGCCCAGTGGCTCCACGAGGACATTCGCATCCGCGAGTTCGTGAAGAAGTCACTGAATCACGCGGGCGTCTCCAAGGTGGAGATTGAGCGCGCCGCCAACAAGGTGAAGGTCAACGTCCACACCGCTCGGCCGGGCATCGTCATCGGCAAGCGCGGCGCGGGCATCGAGACCGTCAAGAAGGACCTGCAGCAGTTCACCAAGAACGAGGTCTTCCTGAACATCGTCGAGGTCCGCAAGGCCGAGACGGACGCGCAGCTCGTGGCGGAGAACATCGCCACGCAGCTCGAGCGCCGCATTGCCTTCCGCCGCGCCATGAAGAAGGCGCTGCAGACGGCGATGAAGTTCGGGGCCAAGGGCATCCGCATCGCCTGCTCGGGTCGCCTGGGTGGCGCCGAAATGGCGCGCTACGAGTGGTACCGCGAGGGCCGCGTGCCCCTGCACACCCTTCGTGCGGACATCGACTTCGGCTTCGCCGAGGCCAAGACGACCTACGGCAAGATTGGCTGCAAGGTCTGGATCTGCAAGGGCGAGGTCCTCCCTGGTAAGGGCGGCCAGGCCCCCCTGCCCACCAACCGGTAAGACGCCCTCCGCGGGGTGGGTTGAAAGACCCGCCCTGCCCGTGAGGCATGAAGGACAGCGACGATGCTTCAGCCTGCTCGAACCAAATACCGAAAGATGCAGAAGGGCCGCATGGGCGGCGCGGCCCACCGGGGCAGCGACCTCACGTATGGTGAGTTCGGCCTGGTGAGCCTCCAGCCGGGCTGGATCACCTCGCGACAGATCGAGGCGGCTCGTATCGCGATGACCCGCCACGTGAAGCGCGGTGGCAAGATCTGGATCCGGATCTTCCCGGACAAGCCCATCACGAAGAAGCCCGCCGAGACCCGAATGGGTACCGGCAAGGGTGGCGTGGAGTACTACGTCGCGGTGGTCAAGCCGGGTCGCGTCCTCTATGAGATGGAGGGCATGACGAACGAGATCGCCAGAGGGGCGCTGAAGCTGGCGCAGGCGAAGCTGCCGCTGCTCACCAAGATCGTGCAGCGCAAGGATCTCTCGCTGTAGTCACGCACCGCGGCGGGCGTCCCCCCTCGTAACAGGGAGGGCGTCCGTATCGCGCCGAGGAGACAAGATGGCGACTGCGAAGGAATTGAAGGACCTGTCGACGGACGACCTGCAGAATCGCGCGAAGGAGCTGCGCGACACGCTGGTCCAGGATCGACTGAAGCGCCGGACCGGTTCGCTGGACAGCCCTGCAGAGGGCGTGCAGCATCGGAAGGATCTGGCCCGCATCCTCACCGTCCTGGGCGAGAAGGCCCGGGCCGCGAAGGCGGGGTAGTTGTAGCAGTGCATCCGCGATGGCGTCCGGGCTCACCGGGCGTCCGCGGCCATCCGGGCAGAGGGCCCGGGTGCATGACAGACAGTGAGAACCAACATGGCTGAAGCGACCGAAACGCCCGCTGCCGAGACCTCCACCCGGGGTCGTCCCAAGACCCGCGTGGGCATCGTCACCTCCAACAAGATGCAGAAGACGGTGGTCGTCACCGTCCAGCGCCGCGCTCCCCACCCGAAGTACGGGAAGATCATGAGCCTGCGCGAGAAGTACAAGGCGCACGTCGAGGATCACGACTACCCGAAGAAGGTCACCATCAACGAGGGTGACCGGGTGCGCATCGCCGAGACCAAGCCCGCTTCGAAGGACAAGCGTTGGCGCGTGGTCGAGGTGTTGGAGAAGAGCAAGAACGTCTAGGTAGGCCACACCGGGTCCGCGCGCCATGAAGCGAGCGGCCTGGTTCGAGCAAGAGGAGACTTCACATGATTCAGATGCAGAGTGTGCTCGATGTGGCCGACAACTCGGGCGCCAAGAAGGTGTTTTGCATCAAGGTTCTCGGCGGCTCCAAGCGCAAGTATGCCTCCATCGGCGACGTGATTGTCGTGTCGATCCGTGAGGCGTTGCCCAACTCCAAGGTGAAGAAGGGTGACGTGGCCAAGGCCGTCATCGTCCGCACCCGTCGCGAGGTGGGTCGTGCGGATGGCAGCTACATCAAGTTCGACGGCAACTCGGCGGTCCTCATCAACAAGGACCTGGAGCCCATCGGGACGCGCATCTTTGGGCCGGTCGCCCGTGAGCTGCGTGCCCGCAAGTTCATGAAGATCATCTCGCTGGCGCCCGAGGTCCTCTAAGAGGACGCAGGTCTGACGGCGAACAGCCAGAGTGAGGAAGCCATGCAGAAGCTGAAAGTCGGTGACACGATCCAGGTCATCTCCGGGTCCGAGCGCTCGGAGAAGACGCCGGCGACGAAGCGCGGCAAGGTGCTGAAGGTCGACCGGGAGGCGGGCCGCGTGACGGTCGAGGGCCTGCGCCTGGTCAAGCGCCACATGCGCAAGACGCCGCAGAGCCCCGAGGGCGGCATCATCGAGAAGCCGGGCACCATCGCGCTCTCGAACGTCCAGGTGGTGTGCGCCAAGTGTGACAAGCCGACCCGCGTCGGCATCCGCACGGAGGGCGAGTCCCTCAAGCGGTTCTGCAAGCAGTGTGACGCCCTGATTGACTAGGGGTCCGTGTTCGGGCATGTATGCGCGCCCCTTGACCCACCTTGAGGTGGGGCAGGCGGGCGTGCACGTCTGGAAGGCTGAAATTGTTGAGCCTTCCAGGTGTTTCCAGGTTCCAGAAGTAGGACTGATCGGGCGCGCTGGGTCCACGACGGCGCTCCGAAGCAGAGGACTGAAAAATGGCTGACGAGAAGAAGGCCGAACCGAAGGAAAAGAAGGAAAAGAAGCGCGGCCGCAAGGAAGAAGCCAAGAAGGTCGGCTTCGCCGCGAACATCGAGGAGGGCCTGAAGGCCCGCTCGGCGCGCCTGAAGGACCGCTTCCGCAAGGAAGGCGTTCCCGCGCTGATGAAGGAGCTGGGGCTCGACAACCCCATGGAAGTGCCGCGGCTGGAGAAGATCGTCGTCAACATGGGTCTGGGCGAGGCACTCGCCAACAACAAGATCCTGGAGTCGGCGGTGGACCAGCTTGCTGCCATCACCGGCCAGAAGCCGGTCGTGACGCGCGCGCGCAAGTCCATCGCGAACTTCAAGCTGCGCCAGGGCCAGGCCATTGGTGCCGCGGTCACGCTGCGCGGCGACCGTATGTTCGAGTTCATGGACCGCCTGATCTCCGTCGCGCTGCCGCGCGTGCGTGACTTCAAGGGCGTGTCCCCGAAGGCCTTCGACGGGAAGGGCAACTACACGCTCGGAGTGCGCGAGCAGATCATCTTCCCGGAAATCAACTACGATCAGATCGAGAAGGTGAAGGGGCTCAACATCAGCTTCGTCACCACCGCCCCGAACGACGAGCAGGGACTGGCGCTGATGCGTCACTTCGGCATGCCGTTCCGTCAGTAGGACCGAGTTCAGGACTCCCATCGATCATGGCCAAGCTCTCCAAGATTGCCCAGGCAAAGCGCAAGCTGAAGTTCCCCGTGCGCCAGTACAACCGCTGCCCGCTGTGCGGTCGTCCTCGCGCCTTCCTGCGCAAGTTCAAGATGTGCCGTATCTGCCTGCGCCACCGTGCGCTGCGCGGCGAGATCACCGGCGTCACCAAGTCGTCCTGGTAGGCGTTGGACCCGCGGTGCTGGCCCTGTCCTGAAGAGGGCAGGGCGTCACACCGCTGAAGCAGAAGAAGAGCAGTGGCAGTCACCGCGAACCCCCGGGATGGGCCCGGCAGGCGTGGTGGTTGCGAGCGCGGAGTCGCCCTGAAGGGGACGCCGCTTCGGAAGGTGTTTCATGCCGGTCAATGATCCCGTTGGCGACATGCTGACCCGCCTGCGCAATGCCTCACGCGCGCGGCACGACAAGGTCGTCATCCCCCACTCGAAGCTCAAGGTCGAGATCGTCAAGGTCCTCAAGGACGAGGGCTACATCGGGGACTTCACCATCCACGAGCTCGCGCCGCAGAGCGAGATCTCCGTCCAGCTGAAGTACGGCCCGGACCGCAGCCCTGCCATCACGGGCATCCACCGCGTGTCGAAGCCCGGTCTGCGCCGCTATGTCGCGGTCCGCGAGATCCCGCAGGTGTTGGGAGGCATGGGCATCTCCATCCTCTCCACTTCGCGCGGCATCCTGGTGGACACCGAGGCCCGGAAGCAGAAGGTCGGCGGCGAGCTGCTCTGCAAGGTCTACTAGCCAGGAGTCTGGGTGTTGCGCCCCGCGAGGAGCGCGCCCCAGGCGACGACAGCACGAGGCAATCATGAGTCGGATTGGAAAACTGGCGATCAAGCTTGGCGACAAGACGAAGGTCAATGTCGCCAACCAGCAGGTCAACTTCGAAGGCCCCAAGGGCAAGCTGTCCGTCAGGCTCCCCGCCAAGGTGAAGGTGGAGGTCAAGGACGGCCAGGTGACGGTGCAGCGCGAGGACGATTCTCGCGAGGCCCGCAGCCTCCACGGCCTCACGCGCACCATCCTCGCCAACGCGGCGAAGGGTGTGTCGACGGGCTTCGAGAAGCGCCTGGACATCCGCGGCGTTGGTTTCCGCGCGGAAGTGAAGGGCAAGGCGATCCACTTCTCGCTCGGCTACTCCCACCCGGTGGTGTTCAACCTGCCGGAGGGCGTGACCGCGGAAGTCGACAAGGCGTCTCGCACCGAGGACAGCCTTCCCACGGTGGGGCTGACGCTCCGCTCGGCGGACAAGGAAGCCCTGGGCGCCACGGCGGTCAATATCCGCTCGCTGCGTCCGCCGGAGCCCTATAAGGGCAAGGGCATCAAGTACGCCGAGGAGCGCATCCGTCGCAAGGAGGGCAAGACCGGTACGACGTAGTCGTCGTCCCGTCTTCGCCGATAGTTCAACCCTGCCGGGCCCTGGGGCCAGGCGGAATCATCCGGCGGCGGAAGGCCGCATCGCCGCCGGACGGAAAAGGAAGCAGCCATGTCCAAGGTCGATCAGCGTCTCAAGAGGAAGAACCGCATCCGCAAGAAGCTCTCGGGAACCACCGAGCGCCCTCGGCTGACGGTGTACAAGAGCCTCAAGCACATCTACGCGCAGGTGGTGGATGACTCCACCGGCCGCACGCTGGCGTATGCTTCGTCCCTGTCCAAGGAGCTGAAGGGCAAGGACGAGGGCGACAAGAAGTCCGACGCCAAGCGGGTGGGTTCTCTCATCGCGGAGAAGTGCAAGGCCGCCAATGTCGACGCGGTGGTTTTCGACCGCAACGGCTTCCCCTACCATGGGCGCATCGCTGCCGTGGCCGACGCCGCGCGCGAAGCCGGCCTGAAGTTCTAGGTACCAGAAAGGAATTCCTCAAGTGGCAACTCCGATCAATCCGAACGATCTGGACCTGACCGACCGCGTGGTGAACATCAACCGCGTGGCCAAGGTGGTGAAGGGTGGCCGTCGGTTCTCGTTCGCCGCGCTCGTCGTGGTGGGCGATGGCAACGGGCACGTGGGCGTGGGCCTGGGCAAGGCCAACGAAGTCCCCGAGGCCATCCGCAAGGGCGGCGAGAACGCGAAGAAGAACCTGTTCCGCGTTCCCCGCATGGGTCACACCATTCCTCATGAGATCCTGGGGCACTTCGGTGCCGGCTGGGTGCTCCTGAAGCCGGCCAGCGAAGGTACGGGCGTCATCGCCGGTGGTGCGGTGCGCGCGGTCCTCGAGGCGGCGGGCATCCGGAACATCCTGACCAAGAGCCAGGGTTCGCGGAATCCGCACAACGTGCTGAAGGCCACCGTCGCCGGCCTGAAGCTGCTGCGCAGCGCGGAGCAGGTCGCGCGGCTGCGTGGCAAGGACGTCGAGACGCAGAAGCTCGCGGGCGAGGCGAGGGGCTAGCCATGGCGCTCAAGGTCAAGCTGATGAAGAGCTTCTCGGGTTCTTCCGAGGACATGTTGGCCACCATCCGTGGTCTCGGTCTGAAGAAGTTCGGTGACGAGCGGCTGTTGAAGGACACCCCGGCGGTGCGCGGCATGGTGTTCAAGGTGAAGCACCTGGTCTCCCTGGAGACGGTCACCCAGGAGGCCCCGGCGCCCAAGCGTCGCAAGCCCCGGAAGATCGTCGCCCGGGACCGCGCCCTGGAGCACCTGGCCGCCAAGGCCAAGGCCTGAGGAACGAGGATCCAACATGAGTGTCCTGACAAACCTGAAGCGTCCCGAGGGCTCCTGGCACCGCAAGAAGCGCGTCGGTCGTGGCCAGGGTAGCGGCCTCGGCAAGACGGCTGGCCGCGGCGGCAAGGGCCAGAAGGCCCGCTCCGGCAACATGCGATTCGAAGGCTTCGAAGGCGGTCAGAGCCCGCTGCAGCGCCGCCTTCCGAAGTTCGGTTTCAACCCACCCAATCGCACCGTGTACGCGGTGGTGAACCTGGGTGACCTGGAGCACGTGTTCGACGCGGGCACGACGGTGGACGAGGCCGCGCTGAAGCAGGCGGGCCTGGTCAAGGGCCGTTATGACGGAGTGAAGGTTCTGGCCCACGGGGAGCTCGCCAAGAAGCTCACCGTGCGCGTGAACAAGGTGTCCGCGGCGGCTCGCGAGAACATCGAGAAGGCGGGGGGCTCCGTGGAAGAGCTTCCGCTGATGGCGCACAAGCCCGAGTCGGCCTCCAAGGCCCACTCTGGCAAGGGCGTCAAGGCCCCTCGCCAGCCCCGGGCGTAGGCGTGATAGGCGCGCATCACGCTGATGTGGTGCGCGTCCTCAGCCTTGTGTAGGCTTCCGCGCCCCTTTCCGGAACCGGAGAGGGGCGTTTGTTGTTGCTGGCAGAACCTCTTGAAGAGGATGGCTTTCCCGTGGCCCTGAACGCCTTCGCCAATGTCTTCCGCATCGCGGAGCTGCGCAGCCGGCTTGCGTACACGCTCGTGCTGCTGTCCGTCTATCGCATCGGCATCTTCATCAACACGCCGGGCGTGGACCGCTCCGCGATGAACGCGTTCATGGACGCCCAGAAGCAATCGGGCGGCCTGGTGTCGCTGTTCAACCTCTTCTCCGGCGGCGCGCTGGAGCAGATGTCCATCTTCGGTCTGGGCATCATGCCGTACGTGAGCGCCTCCATCATCTTCCAGCTGTTGGCGGTGGTGGTGCCCAGCCTGGAGCGGCTCCAGAAGGAAGGCGCAGCGGGCCGTCAGAAGATCAACCAGTACACCCGCTACGGCAGCATCGTGCTGTCGATCGTGCAGGGTATCGGCATCTCGCGGTGGCTGGCCTCGCTGGGCCGCTCCGACGCGGGGCAGGGTGGCTTCAACCAGGTGGTCGTGCCCAACGACAACCTCTGGTTCACCTTCATGACGGTCGTCAGCCTCACGGCAGGCACGGCCTTCATCATGTGGCTGGGTGAGCGCATCACCGAGCGCGGCATTGGCAATGGCATCTCGCTCATCATCTTCGCTGGCATCGTGGCGCGCGTGCTGCCCGGCGCGAAGACGCTCCTGGACCTGACGACACAGGAGGTGGTGAACGCGGCCGCGGTGCTGGGCCTGCTGTTCTTCATGCTGCTCATCATCGGCGTGGTGGTCTACGTGGAGCGGGGCATGCGGCGGGTGCCCATCCAGTACGCCAAGCGCATGGCGGGCCGGCGGATGTTCGCGGGGCAGGCGACGTACTTCCCCATGAAGGTGAACGCCTCGGGTGTGATTCCCCCCATCTTCGCCGGCGCGGTGCTGTCGTTCCCGGCGACGCTGGGCGCGTGGTTCCCCTTCCTGCAGGGCTTCCAGCGCAGCATCGAGGGCAGCCTCTGGGTCTACAACGGCCTGTTCGTGCTGCTGGTGGTGTTCTTCTCCTACTTCTACACGGCGCTCACCTTCCGGCCGGATGACGTGGCGGACAACATCAAGAAGCAGGGTGGCTACATCCCCGGCATCCGCCCGGGTCGTCAGACGGCGGAGTTCATCGAGCGCGTGTTGAACCGGCTCACGTTCGGTGGCGCCATCTACTTGGCCATCATCTGCGTGATTCCGTCGGTCATCAGCAGCGTGCTGGGTGTGCGCTTCACGTTCGGTGGCACGGCGCTCCTCATCGTGGTGGGCGTTGCGCTGGATACGGTTCAGCAGATCGAGGGTCATCTCATCAGCCGCAACTACGAGGGTTTCGCGGGTCCGCGCGGTCCGCGCATCCGTGGTCGGGTCCGCGTGGCGGCCTGACGACGGGTGGCTGTGTTCCGGGCGCCTCTCTCCAATGGTGGGGAGGGGCGCCTCGTCGTTCAAGGATGGACGCTGGTGCAAAGGAGCGACATGAACCTCATCCTGTTGGGGCCGCCAAACGCCGGGAAGGGAACCCAGGCGAAGAAGCTCTACGCGGACTTCCACATCCCGCAGATCTCCACCGGGGACATCCTGCGCAAGGCCGTGAAGGATGGCACGGCGCTGGGCAAGGTCGCCGGGCCGCTGATGGCCGCGGGGCAGTACGTGCCGGACGACGTCGTCATCGGCATCGTGGAAGAGCGGCTGAAAGAGCCGGACGTGGCCCAGGGCTTCGTGCTCGACGGCTTCCCACGCACCCCTGGGCAGGCGGACGCACTGGACCGGATGCTCACCCGACTGGGTCGTCAGTTGAACGCGGTCGTGTCCCTGGAGGTTCCGCACTCCACGCTCGTCGAGCGCGGGTCCGGGCGGCGCGTGTGCCCCAATGACGGGGCCGTGTACCACGTCACCCAGAGCCCTCCGAAGCGCGCGGGCGTGTGCGACAAGTGCGGCACCGAGCTCGTGCAGCGCGAGGACGACACGCCCGAGGTCATCGAGCGGCGCCTGCGGAAGTACGACGCGGAGACGTCCCCGCTGAAGGACTTCTACGCCCAGAAGGGGCTCCTCAAGAGCGTGGACGGCGTCGGGTCTCCCGAGGGTATCTACGAGGAGATCAAGAAGGCCGCTGGCCGTCCTGCCTGAGCAGGCACCAGGCAGCGGGGCGGGGGCAGGGAAGGTCCGGACTGCCGTCCCCCCGTTCACCGGTTCCCGAAAGCAGCATGCTGGTAGGGAAAGAGGCGCATGAACCCGGTGGAGATCAAGAGCCCGGACGAGATCGCCCTGATGCGGGAAGCAGGGCGGATCGTCTGTGAGATCCTGGACGAGCTGGAGAAGGCCGTGGCCCCAGGCGTCTCCACCTGGGAGCTGGATGCCCTGGCGGAGAAGCTCATCGCCAAGAAGGGCGCTAGGCCGGCGTTCAAGGGCTACCACGGCTTCCCGGGGGTGCTCTGCGCCTCCGTGAACCAGGAGGTGGTCCACAGCATCCCCAGCCGGAAGCGGCGCCTGGTGGCCGGGGACCTGATGAAGCTGGACTTCGGGGTGGTGTACCGGGGCTTCTTCGGGGATTCAGCGCGGACGGTGCCGGTGGGCAAGGTGACTCCCGAGGCCCAGGCCTTGGTGGACGCCACCCGCCAGTCCCTGGAGAAGGCCATCCGGGTGATGCAGGCGGGCAACCGCCTTGGTGACATCGGGCATGCGGTGCAGAGCCATGTGGAAGCCCGCGGGTTTTCGGTGGTACGGGACTTCGTGGGGCATGGCATCGGGCGGAAGCTCCATGAGCCGCCCCAGGTGCCCAACTACGGGCAGGCGGGGGCGGGGATGAAGCTGCGGCCGGGAATGGTCCTGGCGGTGGAGCCGATGGTCAACCAGGGCACGGCCGACGTGGAGGTCCTGGAGGACGAGTGGACGGCCGTCACGGTGGACGGCAAGTTGTCCGCGCACTTCGAGCACACCATCCTGATTTCGGAGCGGGGACCGGAAGTGCTCACCCGGTGATCCTGCTGGCCTCCCGGACCCGGGGTGAAATACGGTGATGTCAGGGGTTGTTGATAGGAGTCCCAGTTTCGATTCGCGCGGCGCTTGCTACTTACGGACCAAAGTGTTATCCCGCCGCGCTTCCAGAAGGTTCGTGGTCCGGGAAGAAGGTTGACGCTTGCCGAAGGATGATTCCATCGAAGTCGAGGGGACCGTCATGGAACCCCTACCGAACGCGATGTTCCGCGTGGTGCTGGACAACGGCCACAAGGTGCTCGCGCACATCTCGGGCAAGATGCGGATGCACTTCATCCGTATCCTCCCGGGCGACAAGGTGAAGGTCGAGTTGTCTCCGTATGACCTGACCCGCGGACGGATCACGTACCGGGCCAAGTAATTCGTGCCGGCCGCCTTCGCGGACCGGCTGTTGTGTTTTCTCCGCTGAAGGAAGGAAGTTCGCTCCATGAAGGTTCGGGCGTCCGTCAAGAAGATCTGCGACAAGTGCAAGGTTGTCCGCCGCAAGGGTATCGTGCGCGTCATCTGCGCTTCCAACCCCCGGCACAAGCAGCGCCAGGGCTAACGGTCCCACGGGGACCGTAAGCCTCAGACCAACTCCAAAACGAAGGAAGACCGAAGATGGCTCGTATCGCCGGCATCGATCTGCCGCCCAACAAGCGTGCGGTGATCTCGCTCCAGTACATCTACGGGATCGGTAACAAGACCGCGCACGATATCATCGAGGCGGCGGGCATCGATCTCACCACTCGGACCAAGGACCTCACCGAGGAGCAGGCTCGAAAGATCCGTGAGATCATCGAGGCGAGCTACAAGGTCGAGGGTGACCTCCGGCGCGAAGTGACCATGAACATCAAGCGGCTCATGGACCTGGGTTGCTACCGGGGTCTGCGTCACCGCAAGGGTCTTCCGGTCCGCGGCCAGCGCACCCACACCAATGCGCGCACCCGCAAGGGTCCCAAGCGCGGCATCGTTCGCGCGAAGCCGGCCGCTCCGGCCCGCTAAACCCTCTGGCGCCCGCAGCCTCCTTTCGTGAGGTGCGGGCGTTGATCACCTACTCCCAGGAGCAGCGATTCACATGGCTGACGAGATCAATACCGCCGCCGCGCCGGCCGGTGCCGAGGGCGGCGAGGCCCCTGCGGCGAAGAAGAACAAGCGCAAGGGCAAGAAGAACATCCTCAACGGCGTGGTCCACATCCAGTCCACGTTCAACAACACCATCATCACGATCACGGACGTGTCCGGGAACGTGATCTCCTGGTCGTCGGCCGGGGCGCGCGGCTTCAAGGGCAGCCGCAAGTCCACGCCGTTCGCGGCGCAGGTGGCCGCTGGCGACGCCGCGGCGAAGGCGATGGAGCACGGCCTCAAGACCGTGACGGTGTTCGTGAAGGGTCCGGGCGCGGGCCGTGAGTCGGCGCTGCGCGCGCTGGCCGCCGCCGGCCTGAAGATCAGCCTCATCCGCGACGTGACGCCCATCCCGCACAACGGCTGCCGTCAGCCCAAGCGCCGTCGCGTCTAATCACCGCTTCGGGCCAGGCTCGCGTCCTCGCGAGCCGGCTCCAGACCATCTGCAAGGAGAATTTCCGTGGCCCGTTACACCGCGAGCGCCTGCCGTATCTGCCGGCGTGAGAACCTGAAGATGTACCTCAAGGGCGACCGTTGCTACACGGACAAGTGCGCCATCGAGCGCCGCCCCTATCCCCCCGGTCAGCACGGCCAGGGCCGCGTGAAGTTCTCCGGCTACGGCGTGCAGCTGCGCGAGAAGCAGAAGGTCAAGCGCATGTACGGCCTGCTCGAGAACCAGTTCCGCGGGTACTACCACCGCGCGTCCGCGGCCAAGGGCAAGACGGGTGAGAACCTGCTGCAGCAGCTGGAGCTCCGCCTGGACAACGTGGTGTTCCGCATGGGCTTCGCGGACACGCGCAACGAGGCGCGCCAGCTGGTGCGTCACGGTCACTTCCAGGTCAACGGTCGCCGGGTGAACATCCCGTCGTTCTCCGTGAAGCCGGGCAGCGCCGTGGAAGTGCTGGAGAAGAGCCGCAAGGTGCTGCGCATCTCCGAGGCGCTGGAGACCGTGGACCGCCGTGGCGTTCCGCAGTGGATCGACCTGGACAAGAAGGCGTTCAAGGGCACGGTGAAGACGGTCCCGAACCGCGAGGACCTGACCATGCCGATCCAGGAGCAGCTGATCGTCGAGTTGTACTCGAAGTAGTCTGGGTGCCGGGCCCGCTTCAACGGGCCCCTCCCGCAGTGGACGCCCTGGCCGACGAGGCCGGGGCGTCATTGCTTTGGTCGTCCGGAATGCGCGCCCTGCGCGCGCCGGCCGACGCCGTTAGGCAGTCCCCCGCGTGCCCGTCCTCCCGTCACTCCGGCGGGGATGTTGGTGATGGCGCACGACCCGAGGAGCAGCACACATGGCTGACACGTTCGTTGCGAAGAACTGGCGCGACCTCATCAAGCCGCGCCGCATGGAAGTGGATCAGGACTCGCTCAGCACCACGTACGGGAAGTTCGTGGCGGAGCCGCTGGAGCGCGGCTTCGGGACGACGCTGGGCAACTCGCTGCGGCGGGTGCTGCTGTCGTCGCTGCAGGGCGCGGCCATCACGTCCGTGAAGATTGAAGGCGTGGACCACGAGTTCACGACCATCCCCGAGGTGGCCGAGGACGTCACGGACGTCGTGTTGAACCTGAAGGAGGTCCTCCTCCGGATGCACACGAACGAGCCGAAGACGCTGCGCATCGAGGTGGAGGGCCCCAAGGAGGTCAAGGCGGGCGACCTCATCGCGGACGCGGACGTGGAGATCCTCAACCCGGGTCACCACATCTGCACCGTGTCCGAGGGTGGCAAGGTGCGCATGGAGCTGTCGTGCCGCCGGGGCCGTGGCTACGTCGCCGCGTCCACCAACAAGGTGCCGGGCGCGCCCATCGGGACCATCCCCATCGACTCGCTGTTCTCGCCCATCCGCAAGGTGAACTACCAGGTCACCAACGCGCGCGTCGGTCAGGTCACGGACTTCGACAAGCTGTCGCTCGAGGTGTGGACGGACGGCTCCGTGGTGCCGCAGGACGCGGTGGCGTACGCGGCGAAGATCATCAAGGAGCAGCTCACGGTGTTCGTGAACTTCGACGAGACCGAGGAGCCGGTCGTCGCCGAGGCGCCGAAGGAAGAGGCCAAGCTCAACGAGAACCTGTTCCGCTCGGTGGATGAGCTGGAGCTGTCCGTGCGCTCGGCCAACTGCCTGCAGCAGGCGAACATCAAGTCCATCGGTGACCTGGTCCAGCGCACCGAGGCGGAGATGCTCAAGACGAAGAACTTTGGCCGCAAGTCTCTGAAGGAGATCAAGGAGATCCTCGCGGAGATGGGCCTGTCGCTGGGCATGAAGCTGGAGAACTGGCCGCCGAAGAACGCGCCGGCTCCCGCGGCGCCCAAGGCCTAGTCGCAGTCGTTTCCCGTCGTTGCAGCACCTGTCCCGCGCACCCCACCGACACGGCTTCACGGTGGCGCGGGGCAGGGGGCCCTGGTACACAGGGCCCGATTCAACGGCGGCCCCCGGTGTCGGGGCCGTCCTTCCCACCCGGTACCTGACACGGCCGGAGTGGTGGGGTTCTCAACGAGGCCCCGGAGCACGCGCATGCGCCACAAGGTCGGACAAAGGAAGCTGCACCGCACCACGAGCCACCGGCTCGCGATGCTCAACAACATGGTCACCTCGCTGCTGGAGCACGGGGCCATCCGCACCACCGTTCCCAAGGCCAAGGAAGTCCGGCCGCTGGCGGAGCGCATCATCACCCTGGCCAAGCGCGGGGGCCTGTCCAACGTTCGCCTTGCGGCGCGCACCGTGAAGGACCGCGTGGTCCTCCAGAAGGTGTTCGGCGAGTACAAGGAGCGTTACGCCTCCCGTCCGGGTGGCTACACCCGCATCATCCGCCTGGGCTTCCGCCGGGGCGATGCCGCGGAGATGGCCCTCATCGAGCTGGTGGACCGTCCCGCGAAGGCCCCGGCCGCCGCTGAGACGGAAGCGCCCGCCGAGACCAAGTCCGAGGGCTAGCCGCCTCCGGTCCGACTCGCGTCGGGCCGTAAAAAGCATCGAGGGCGCCTTCCCGGCTTGGGAGGGCGCCCTTCGTGTTTGCGGGGTCAGCGGGCCCTGCCAGCGGATGCCGGGTTACTTCTTCGGTGCGAGCAGGCGCTGCCACTCCACCTGGAGGTCCTGGGTGAGGTCGGCGTTGTCGTCCGGGCTGCGCATCTTCAGCGACTGGAAGCGCAGGTCCGCCGGCGCGGTGACGCCGCCAGCGCCCAACAGCTGCTTGGGGGTGATGGTGACGAAGTTGCCGGGCTGCACCTCCGCCACCGCGGCCCGGTACTGGTCGTTCACGATGATGGTGACGTCGCGCCAGACGTCCTGGCTCTCGTTCCAGATGGTCACCGACGGCCGGTCCAGCTTGTCGCTGAGCACCAGGCGCGCGTCCATGTCCCCTGTCTCCAGGGAGCGGCCCGGACACGCGATGGCGAAGCTGGCGATGGACAGCACCACCCAGCCCGCGACGATGCCGGCCTTGTACTTGAAGAAGCGGTCACTCTGACGGAAGCCCGCCACCTGCTCCTTGAGGACGGAGAAGGTGTTGAGGACGACGTTGGAGGCCTCCGAGGCGACGCGCTTGCCCAGCGGGCCTTCCACCTTCTGCTTCTCCAGGGGCTCCGCGCGCGCGGCGCTCACCGCTCGCATGCCTGGGCTCGTGGCCGCCCGGGGCGGAGGGGCGGCCGCGGACGTCGGCCGCGGCGGCTGCGTGGTGG
>NZ_RAWA01000193.1 GCF_003611675.1 Corallococcus sp. CA053C | reverse complement strand
GGGGAGGGGGCGCGGGCCGGTGCGTCCGGGATGACTCCCGGCCCCGCGAGGGGTTATCCCGGGAGCGCGCCATGCCCCTGTCCACCCTCTGCCTCCACTGCGGCATGTGCTGTGACGGCACGCTCTTCACCCACGTTCCGCTCGGTCCCCCCGAGGCGCAAGCGCTGCGGGAGCGCGGTCTGACACTCGCGCAAAGGGAGGACGGCGGCACGGTGTTGCCCCAGCGCTGCGCGGCGTTGGACGGCCGGTGTTGCACCGCCTATGCGGAGCGTCCGGAGGCGTGCCGCCGCTACCGCTGCCAGCTCCTGAACGCGCTCGCGGACGGGGAGGTCTCGCTGGAAGAGGCGAAGGGGGTGGTGGATGCGGCGCATGCGCGGGTGGAAGCCGTGGAGCGCGCGTTTCCTACGTCGCGGGTTGGGGACGCAACAGCGATGAGGAGGGCCCGCGAAGCGGTGCTGGCGTCTTCCACCGAGGCGCTTCCCAGCGAGGCCCGTGAGGTTTTGACCCAGGCCGAGTCCTTCCTGGATCGGCACTTCCGGGGCCGTTTCCGGCGCTCCGGGTGAACACCTTTCCCGTACTTCGAGTGGGGGTAGCTGAAGTAGAGATCATGGGCCGCATCAGTAGGACGAAGGGCGATGTCCGGCCCGATGGAGGGCGGCTACCCTGGTTTCCCTTCTTTCACCGAGGTCCTGCTCCCGTGAAGACGTCCCTGCTGGCCGCACTGTCCTCCGCCGTGCTGTTCGTCGCCGCACCCGCCGGTGCGCAGGGTGACGAGCCCGTGATGTCCGTGAAGGCGGATCTGGACGGAGACGGCAAGCCCGACGCGGTGGCGTTGACGCCAGGCGCGGACGGCAGGTTCACGCTGAAGGTGGGCGCCGTGACGCTGCAGGGAAACGCGGCGGGCAACGAGGTGCGCGGCTTCACGGTGGTGGACCTGGACACGGGCGACAAGTGGAAGGAGCTGCTCGTGCACTCCATCGGGGACATGGACGACGACCACCGCTTCTTCCTCTATGGCTATGACGGCAAGGCGGTGAGGTCGCTGGGCGACGTGCGAGCCCTCACCGAGGCGAAGGGCAACGGCATCGTCCTCGTGGATACGTGGATGGGCTTCTGGCACCAGCGCGAGAAGTACGCGCTGGACCGCAAGGCGTGGAGGCTCACGCAGGTGCCCCAGGAGCTGTACGCGGTGGGCGTGGAGGCCACGGTGAAGAAGTCCTTCGCGCTGGCGCGAAGCCGCACGGAGTCCGCGGTGGTGGCGACGACGGCGCAGGGCTCCAAGGTGCAGGTGCTGGCCGCGAGCGTGCCCGCGAAGGCGGAGTGGAACGACGTCTGGTACCTGGTGAAGTCGTCCAGCGGGCTGCTCGGGTGGGTGCGCGGCAAGACCCTCCTGGAGTCCACGGAGGGCCTGCCGCTGGCGGGGTGAGGCGAGAGCCCCGCGCGCTTCGCTGAGGGTGGGTCGAAGCCCTCAGCCTTCGACACCGCCTCGCTGAGCACCCGTGGCGAGATCGACTTCGAACCTCTGCATCGCCTCGTCCCGGATGTCCCAGTATTCGCCAATGAGGGAACGCTCCGTCACCTCGACGATCTTCAAGCCGTCCCAGGCCAGCCGCTTCGTCCTCCAACGCAGACCTTCGGCTCCGTAGGCCACCAGCTCGGTGAAGTTCGCGAACACCACGATCCCCGCTGAGGGCAGGGCGCGGACCTCCGTGATGGGGACCGCGTTCACCGTTTCCCAGGATCGGGGATCCTGAGATGCAACGACATAGCCTGCGCCGCGAGCTACGACGCAGACCCTCTCCGGGTCCGGCATGCTGAGCACTCGGCTGATGCCTGCCTTTCCCAGCCTCCCGAATGCGAACATCCCCAGCCAGGGTTCACCTCCTTCCGGTGTGACACGCACCAGGAGGCCGTCCTGCCCTCCCGCCATGTCCCCTGGGGGGAAGTACCGTAGAGGAGCCCCTCCGCTGGGGAGTTCGTCTAGGAGTTCGCAGCCGTAGTGGCGTCGAAAGCCAAAATCCATAGGCACACTCATCGGGCAGGATTGAAGAAGCGATGGACGATCATTTCCGTATTACCCGAGGTCGAGATTCGAACTCCGATCTCGAACGTACCCTGGACGCCATTCACGTTGCCAGGGAGCTCGTACATCACGGAGTCATTGCTCAAACCAGCCTTCGCCTTTTTGAAGAAGTTGGCCACCGTCGTACGTGTTCCCTGCTCGAAGATCTGCTTATTGAAGGACTCTGGGTAGTTGTGGAAGGGTCCCGGTTCGTTTACCCGACGAATCAACTCGCGCGCGGAGTAGATGCGATTGGGCTGAGTTGCCGCCCCAGCTCCAGTCCCCGCGCCAGTCGCGGACCCGCCGGAAATCGAACTCTGGTTGTGGACCCACGTCGTCAGTGCTCCGACGAAGTAGGTATGCGCCTCATCGACCTCAAGGTTGTAGACCGTCTCCGGCCTGGCTGACAGGGAGAGGGAGCGGACCCGGACGCGCATCCCCTCCGCCGTTTCAAGGGCATCCCCCCACTCAAGCTGTCCGGCCGCCGTCCAACCCTTGCCCTCCACCCAAAAGGGGTGCTCAGCCGTCGTCCCCAACGTTTCCACGGCCCCATCCGCAGCCACCAACTCCAGCCGCAGCACCCTCCGCTGCGGCTTGATGAAGGTGCGCGTCACCTGGTGCCATCCAGGGACCTTCGTTTCCTCATTCCAGGCCCACACCCAATCGCCCGGGGCCACCTCCTCAATGGCTTTCTTCCCCTCGGCCGTCAGCACCACCGTCCCCGCGACGAAACAGCCTCCTTTCGCCAGGGCTTTCGCGGCTGAGCTCTCCACTGCGGCCACCTCGGCCGAGCCGCCCTTGCTGAGGCCTGCAACAATTCGACCAGCGGGGGAAAGCTCCACGCTCAACGCGGTGGCGGTCTGTCCCATCCTGCCCAGGGTGAAGGCAGACAGCGTCTGTACCGATCCGTCCAGCGCCCGGTCGTAGTCCCCCTCCCTGAAACCTGAGGTCGCGTTGTAGGTCGCATTGCCGACGTCCACCACGGATTGCACCAGGAACATCGACACGACGATGGCGCCATTGGAGAAGCCCAGGACTCCCGCGACCGTGGCCGTGCCGTAGTTGCCGTCCTTCCACTCCGAGGCAGCCTCCGCCTCCAGGGCTCTCCCCTGCGCCAGTGCGGGCCCCATGCAATCAATGCCCTTGTCGAGGGTGGCCGCGCACTTGCCACTGGGGTCCGTGAAGCCCGTCGGGTTGCCACGCGCGTAGGAGTAGAGGTTGCACTCGCTGGGGCTCTTGAGACACATCTCAGGGGATTCCAGGAACAGGCCATCCGGTGAGAGGAATTGACCGAGCGCGGCGTCATAATCCCGGACGCCCATGCGCACGACGCCCAGGTCCGCGTCGTATCCCTTCTGCACGAAGTCCAGCGCGGGGGAGACATCCGGGTGGGACACGCGGTTGCCATAGGGCGAGGCGATGAAGGCAGCACCGGACGTGTCCGTCAGCAGCGTGCCCCGCGAGTCCGCCGCCAACGGGCGGAAGGTGCCCTGTTGCAGGACGCCCACCAGCTGACCGGCGAAGCGCACCGGGAGCGTGAGCCCGGACGCGTCCAGGTACTCCCCCGCCTCCAGGTAGGCCGCCACGGGGACCGTGCCTTGACGCTTGAGGATGCGCTGGCCGGTCTCGTCGTAGAGGAAATGCCATTGGGTGGTGCCACGCGTCGCGGTGACCACGTGCCCGTGGGTACCGTACGTCAGCTGCAGGTCCCCTTTCTCCACCGCGCGGCCCAGCGAATCGAAGATGTACGTGACATTGCCCGCGGTGAGCGTGCTCCCCACGCGCGTCACCTGGCGTGACGTGCCGTTCTCCTGGATGGAGAGGGGAAGCCCTCCGGGCGCATAGCCATACACATAGCTGGAATGGGCATCCTCGGCCTGGGTGAGGAACCCCTGGGGCGAATAGGTGTACTCGCGCTCCCAGAGCTGCGCGCCCACGGCGAAGGATTCCGACTCCACCTGGCCCCGGGCGTTGAACCGCTGGGTGGTGGAGGCATTCCAGGTGGGCGTGGACTGCGTCTGGGCAATGCGGCGGCGCGTGAGGGCGTCATACGTGAAGCCGACATGCGTCCCCGCCACGAACGCCACGGAGGAGATCCGACCCTCGCCGTCATAGGCCAGCGACGCCCAGGGCACGGGAGGCGTGGTGCCGTGGCCCAGCCACGACTCCTGGAGACGTCCGTGGGCATCGAGCTTGAAGGTCTGCGTGATGGACGACAGCAACGTCCCATTCGCGGCCTTCACCGCCACGGTGGTGGAGGCGAAGTCACCCGCGTCGTTGTACGCAAGCTGCGTCTGCACCGTGCGCCAGCCCTCGAACTCCAGCGTCCTGGAGGTCAGCTTGCCATCCGCGCGGTACTGGAACGTCTTGACGTAACCCTCACCCGACACGGCCGTGAGCAGGCCCTTCTCGTCCAGGGTGGCCGGATGGGAGGGGGACGCCCCATCATGGAAGTAGCGGTAGCTCTGGGGGGTGCTGCCGAAGGAGTCGCTGTGCGTCTCCAGGGAGAGACGGCCCAGCGTGTCGTAGTCGAAGGCCACCTGGCGCTTCACGAGCCCCGCCGGGTTGGCGTAGCGCTTCAGGGTAAGGTGGCCCTTCGTCGCGTCATACGTGTACTCCACGCTGGCGATGCCCTCGCGCACCAGGCGGCTCACGCGGCCATGGCCGTCGTAGTGCACCCGGTGGGTGGCACCTTCCGGCAACACCACCTCCCGCAGGCGCCCGGAGGCGTCGTAGTGGTAGCGGTAGCGGGTGTGGGCCTCGTCCTCCTGGACCAGCACGCGCTGGGCCGCGTCCAGGGTGCGCTGCGCGCTGAAGACCCCGTTCTCCACGGCCGTCTGGGTCATGCCCTCGGCGTCGAAGCCCAGGCTCGTGGCCACCTGCTTCTCCACGCCCTCATGGAAGGTCGTGCGCGAGGCCGCCTCGTGGCCGAACGCGGAGGCGCTGCTGAAGGCCACCTGTCGGCCTCCCGCCAGGAGCGCCGCGTAGTCCATCGCCAGCAGGTTCACCGCGGGCCCCACGGCGGGCCGCAACACCGTGCGCAGCTCCCCCTGCGACGCGTCCCGCCGGGTCAGCCCCTCGAAGGTCCAGCCCTCCGGAATGCGCCGGGCCGTGGTGAGCGCTTCGCCCGAAGCCGTGACGTATTCGATGGAGCGGCTCACCGCGCCCTGCGCCCCGTCCATCAGCGTGGTGAGCTGGAAGGAGCCCGGCAGGGTGGCCGTGGCGAACTGATAGCCATACGTCTGCTTGGGATTGATCTCCGAACCTCCCAGGCTGTCCCACTGTTTGACCAGCCGCTCCTGCCCGTCGTAGCGGAAGAACTGCCGGTAGGGCGTCCCACCCCTGTCGACCTCCAACGTCAACACCGCATCCGTGAGCGGGTGGCGGTCCACCACCCGTGTCACCACGCCGTCCGGCGCCTCCGTCCGGTACAGCAGCCGCCGTCCCGCCTCCTGGTGGAAGTACGCCGTCCCCTTGCCCGGCACGAAGATGGAATCCAGGGTGGAGTCCGGGTGATACGTCACCTCCTGCAACGTCAGCGTCTGCCCTCCCGCCACGCTGCGCACGGCGGTGACGAGCCCCAGGGTGTTGCGCTCCACCAGGCCTTCATGGCTGAAGTTCATCCAGGCCTGTGCATGCTGGCCCGTCACCACCATGCGGCTCTCCAGGCAGTGCAGGGCCAGACCCAGCCCGGGCACCGACGCCCGCGTCCGCTGCGTCGTCACCGTGCCATGCGCCGTCGTCGTCACCACTTGCAAAGGGCAGACGTCCGCCGTGTAGTTCGTGTACTCGGTGCGCTCCGACACCTGCTGGCTGCCCGTCGTGGACCGCCATCCCTGCACCTGCACCTGCAATCGCTTCCACGCCACACCCGAAACCCAGGCGTTCTCATACTCACGCGCCGAGAAGCTCTCCGCCTGCGGCGCCTTGTCATCCCGCACCCGTGAGGTGAGGAGCAGGCCCGCATTGTCGTTGTCGTTGAGGAAGTGCATCTCCTCCGACACGTGCGGCGCCTGACGCGTCACCTGGCCATAGCCCACCAGGAAGCGCCCCACCGAGTGCATCACGGGCTGCCCGTAGGTGTAGTGGTACGTCCGGGGCTCCTGTCCGCTGGATTCCACCGTCATCTGGTCCAGCACCGGCTGGCGGGCGCCCTGCCGCGCGGCCACGGGGCTGCGGGCATAGGCGAAGCGCACCCGCGTCCCCTTGCCGTCGTCGGCCGTCTTCAGCAGGCCCGTCCCCGGGGTATCGAGCCCGATGGAATGGGCGAGGCCGTTCTGCACGAAGAACAGCTCCGTGTTCCCCGTCCCCTCCAGGTCCTGCACCATCGGGAAGCTGGAGGTCCACGCCAGCAGCTCCAGCGCCGGCACCGGGACCTGCATCAGGCGCGTGCCGTCATTCACCAGCAACAGCGCCCCATCCATGCTGCCGGCAATCACATCCTTCAGGCCGTCGTTGTTGACGTCCACGAAGCCCAGCTCGAAGCCCGCGAGCGACACCGGGCTGTCGTCCGGGAAGCGCGCCTCGTAGAGGTGGGGCTCCATCTCGAAGAGGAACTGGCCCTTGCCCTCGTAGACGAAGAGGTAGTTGGAGTAGCGCACCACCAGGTCCGCCACGCTGTCGCCGTTGAAGTCATGCACCCAGGTGGCCTCGGGTTGGACCTCCAGGTGCAGGGTGCCTTCCACGGTGTTTCCAAAGGCATACGTGGTGGCCGTGCTCAGGTTGGGCAATACGCGGTAGCCGCCCGGGTAGACATGGATCAGCTCCGGCTGCTGGTCCCGGTTCAGGTCCACCAGCCGCGCGTTGGGACCCAGCTCCCACGCGTCCGGCAGCCAGCGCTGGTGCACCGGGTGGCCGTCCCGCTCGCACACGAGCAGCTCCGTCTGCCCCAGGAACATGTTGTAGGCGACGGTCACCACCTGGTGCGTCGTCTCCTGGGGCCGCATCTTCGCCAGCAGCCGGGGCTGGTTGAAGAACGAAGCCTCCGGGCGACACTCGGGTCGCGCATCCACGGCCGGCGGGGGGAGGGCTTCGAAGGTGTAGCCGCCCGGCTGCTGGCGGATGAGGCTGAAGTCCGTGCGGTGCTCCAGGTCCACGAGCCCGTCGTCCCCGTCATCCAGCGGGGTGGACTCGGCGGGCATGGCCACCCCTTCCGAATAGGCCAGCATCACCCCGTCGAACTTGGGGATGAAGCGCGGCGCCGCGCCCTGGAGGATGTCCGTGGCGTGCTCATACCCATACGTCACCGCCGGGGTGGACTCGCCCGACGCATACGTCTGCTGGATGGACGCGAGTTGGAAGGCCGGGCCCGTCCCCTCCGGCTGGTAGCCCAGGGTGTAGCTCCAGCGCAGCCCGAACACGCCCGTGCCGGCATCCTTCGCGCGCGCCTCCACCCGCGTGACGCGCCGGTCCAGCCGCAAGGCCTGTCCGGAGCGCCAGTCCACGAAGGGCGTCGTCACCGACTCGTAGAGGAAGTCCACCCGGTTCTGGAAGTCCTCGCCCAGCCCCCCGTAGGAGGCGGTCGCCAGGAACAGGCGCCCGGAGGCATTGGCATTCCAACCCAGCCGCGTCTTGTGCCCCGTGGCGTCCACCACCTCCGTGAGGTGCCACGCATAGGTGCCTCGCGGCGTCTGCACGCGCGCGGCCCCTCCGAACGTCCAGCGGCTGCCGTCCGGCAGCAGGGCGACCAGCGTGGTCCCCTGCTCCTCCAGCCGCACGTTGCCCTTGAGGCCCACGGGGTACCAGCGCCCGTCCGTCCCCTTCACCATCCGGCCCCACGGCCCCGTCAGCTCGTCGTTCGCGTAGTCCACCTCGCCCATGACACGCGTGCGCGTCACCGCCAGCGACACGCCCCAGCCCTGGCCCCATTCCCCAATGCCTCCCTCCGGGGAGTAGGTGGGGAAGACCTGGGCCTGGAGCGGTCCGCGCTCCGAGGGCGCCGCGAAGGGAGCCCCCAGGCTGAAGCCGCCACGGCTCACGTCGGCGGGCCCCAGGTCCGTGGCCGCGTACTGGCCCACCAGGCTCCCGCGCCGGGGGGCTTCCAGCTGTGGCGACTGCACCAACGCATCGTTGAAGGGCTGGGCGGCGACCTGCGAACACACCAACCCGGCGATCAAACCCAGGGCTCTGCGCATGGAGATGTCCTGTTGAATGGAGAAATGCCGCCGCGCCGCGGACGCCTCGCGTCACACAGGCCCGTCGGCCCTGCTCGAAAAAAGAGGCCCCGCCCGGACTTCAGCCGCCGGGCGGGGCCATGACCTTCGCGACTGTCTACCGGGCGCGGCCTACTGGCAGCTCAGCACCCCGGGCAGCTTCACGCCGAGAGCTTCCTGTGTCGGCTCCACATAGAAGGCAATCAGCAGCTCCGAGACCTTGGAAAGGGGATTGCTGGGATTGAGGACTCCAGGTGTGGGCGACGGGTTCGTGTCGCTGAAGACCTTCAGGGCCACCTGGAAGTTGGAGAAGGGTGACAGGCCTGCGCCCACCGACGTCGCCTGCTGGATCCAATACTTCTCCAGATCGGCAATCACCTTTGTGTTGGGACCGAACATCATCTGCACCGCGGGCCCCAGGTATGTGGGCTCTGAGAATTCATACCTGTACAGATGGGATACCGCGGGGAAGGCCATCTGAGGTGACACGGCGACCGTGAGCGTAAGCGATTCGAACGCCTGACCGGCCCCCACGACGCCATACACCGCCATGGAGTGGATGATGGGCGTCACCTGGTTGCACGGCAGGATCTCCTGACCACCCCCCGGGTTGTAGACGTTCTCCGGCGTGACGGGCAGCACGGGGCTACGCCCCGCCAGGATCTCATCCCAGACCGCCTTCGCCGTGGCGGGATCCACCTTCTTGTAGAGCGTGGTGGGCGTCACGCCCGGTCGGGGGATGCTGACGATGGCCTTCAACAGCGTGGGCGTGGGCTTGGCAACCCGGACCGCCCGCAGGCGGGTCTCCACCGCCCGGGCCGCCTGCTTCGCCGTCTCCGCCAGCACGCTGATGTCCGTGCTGGTGGAGGTGGGGTCTATCTGCGTGAGCGCGTTCAGCAGGTTGAGCTCGGACGCGTCGAAGCGCGTCAGGGTCTCCGGGTGCAGGATGCGCACGATGGGAGCCAGCCACTGGCTCAGCACCTCGTCCAGGGCCTCCAGCTGCGCCCGGATGGCGGTGCCGTCCAGATTCCTCAGGGTCCACGCCGGGACCAGGGCGAACAACCGGGATTGGGTCTGGGCATTGCTCAGCTCGGCCTCCAGCGCGCTGATCTCCAGCGCCAGCTGCCGCAGCTGTCGCTCGATGCTCACCAGCTCCACCTCCCGCTCCACGTCGACCACCGCCTTCTCCACCCAGGTGGTGAAGAGCGCGCGAAGGCTCTCCGGATAGCCATCCAGGCTCGTGCAGCCGCAGCCGTCGTACATGTCCTTGAACGCCTTGTTGCGCAGGACGTTGGTCTGGCTGGGCAGCAGCCGCCCCTGGTCCACGTAGAGCTTCCCTTCCTCCTTCAGCTTGCCCAGCCCGGACACCATCGCGCCGGCGAGGATCACGGCTTCGTTCGACTGCGGGCTCAGCTGTGCGATGTGGACATCCAGGTGCGAGCTGCCCACCCACGAGGAACACTGCGCGGTCGGCGTTCCCGCCTTGATGGCGGCGTCATTGACCACCACGTAGTAGTCCGACTCCGCGGTCACCAACAGCGCGGTGGAGGGGGACTGGAGCACGCGCACGGAGCGGACGTTGGCACGGTCCGTCGTCCCCCTCACCAGCTCCACCAGCAGGAGGCTGCCCACGGGCTCGTCCGGGAACGGCGCCAGGAGGGAACGCAACCCGCGAGACACCGAGAAGGTGGAGCGCCTGTCGCTGCCATGCGAGTTCGTCCGGTTCCACGTCCGGCTCCACGTGGTCCCCGTCTCATTCGACATGCAGGACTCCACGCTGCCGCTGAGGTTGAAGATGGGGACGCTGGGGTTGAACCCCGCGCACCACGACTCCGTGTTCGTCGAGTTGGAGAAGTTGCTCTCTGTGTTCACCGTGTCGATGGCCAGCGCCGTGTAGGTGCCCGCGGAGTCCACCACGGAGAAGCCTTCAGGCCCCGTCGTGATGGGCAACTGGGAAGACGTCACCTTCACCAGGCTGCCATTGGGACCGGCGGTCAATCCCAGCGCACAGGTCGGAGACCAGCGCCCGCCCACCTGGACGACGAGCTGGCTTCCCACGGACGGAGACAGCACGAAGGGAGCGCCGTTCTGCTTCAGCGCCGCCATGGCGTTGACGTCGTTGGCGTCCGTGCCCCGGCGCCCCGTGTTGGGGACGACCAGGTCGTGGTTGGCCTTCAGCATGACCTGCCCCTGCTCGGCGATGACCGGATAGAGGGCCTCGAAGCCATCCATGAAGTCCCCCAGGCGTGCCTCCTCCACCGCCTGGCCCACCCGCAGGCCATTGAGGTCCCTGTTGAGCGCCTTCAGCTGCTCATCCAGGAGGAGCCGCTTGCCATCGAGGCTGCCCTGGACACCCTGGTTCTGCAGTTGGGCCAGCAATCCCTGCACCAACGTCAGTCGGTTGCTGTTGTAGGCCGCGACGCTGCCATCCAGCTGCTGGAGGATGCTATTGAGGTGGATGAGGATCTCGTCCTGCTTCTGCCGGTTGAGGCCCACCTTGAGGGTATGGTCGTCCTCCGCGGTGAACAGGCCGCTGGCCGCATAGCCATCCGCGCGGGCCTGGGCGTCCCGCAGCATGGCCGTCAGGGCCATGGCCGGGCCGGTCACCGGCCGGGTGAAGAGGTCGTCCGGGCTGTAGGTGCCGGCCGCGAGCCCCAGGGCATCCTCCACGGAGGCGCGGAAGGCCGCATGGCCCGTGCTCATCCGGTTGAAGACCCTCTTCCAGTCCGCCGACACGGCGGTCGCCGCGGAGACCTTCTGCTGGAACTTCTGCGCGTCCTCCAGCTCCGCCAGCACGTTCCACAGCTGGCTCGTGGTCGTCGAACGGTTGGTGCAGGTCGTGAAGCGGCAGCCCATGTCATGCAGGCGGCTGACCTCCTGCATCCGCTCGTTCAGCGCCCGCAGCGAATCCTCCAGGAGGTAGAGAAGGGGAGCGCCCGTGAGCGGCGGGGCGCCTCCCTCGCCAAAGGCCGCGAGCAGCACCTGGCGGTCCGCCGTGAAACCGTCGAGGAGGAGCTTCGCGCGGACCGTCTGCGCCTGCGCATCCGTGGTGGCGGTGAGGCCCAGGTCGTCCTTCAGCCAGGCGCCCGTCCAGAAGGCCTTCATCACCTCGCTGGTCTGGGCCATGAGCTCCGGTGACGGCGGGGTCCCCGGCGAGGGGTGACCCCGGAGCCCCGCGTACCACCGCTGGATGGAGGCGAGCTTCTCGCGCAGCTCCGTGATGCGGGCCTCGCTCCCCAGCGTCGTCCCCATCTGCGGCAATCCCTTGATGAGTAGCTGGGAGGTGACGCTGTTGGAGACGGGCCAGTAGGCCTGGGTGTCGCAGCCGGAGGACGCGAGCTGCTCGATGCCCGTCGCGGCGGAGGTGCAGACCGTGAGGAGGCTGCTGGCCGCGGCGCCGGACAGGTGCGTGTCCAACATCCGCTGGCAGAGGGCCAACGTCCCGTGGACGCCCTGGGCGGCCGGGCAGCTTGCTTCCAGCGGGGGCAGCCCCGTGGAGCAGGTGTCGGACGTGAAGTCGTCGTTGTCGAAGTATTCACCCAGCAGGCCATTGCCCAGCTGGTCCGGCGTGAAGAGCCTGCTCGTGGGAATGGCCTGGGCCGCCGTGGCGCCCGGGGGCTGCCATTGCAGGCCCACGCCCGCGGCCCCGTATCCCTCGCGATGCTCCAGCTTCACGGCATGACGGCCCGCCGTCAGCGAGATGCTGCCCTGGACCCAGATCTCCCCCTGATAGGTGGCCCGGTCCACGAGGAGCTGGCCATTGACCCACAGGCGGACGCTGTCATCCCATCTCACATGGAAGATGTACGTGCCGGCCTGGGGCGCCTCCACGAAGCCCGTCCAGCGCGCGGAGAAGGTGTTCGGAGACATGAAGGCGGCGGGAGCATCCTCGACCCACCGAAAGTCGATCGTCGGGTCCACCCGGAAGAAGTGATTGACCTCGGGATGGGATGAATAGAGGCCCAGCACGCGATCCCTGCGCGCGGGAGTAAAGGCAGGGTCGTTCGCTTGCAGTTCGAACAACAGCTTGAGGGCGTTGACGAGCTGGAACTTCAAGGCCGGGCCGTCCACGCCCGCCGGGACGGGAGCATCCAGCTGCGTGACCAGCCGGGTGTACTTCGTCTCCACCGAGGCGTAGGGAACGTCATCCGCCGTCAGGCAGCGAGGACGGTTGAAAGAGGTATCCGTGCGGATGTCCGCCTGCGCGTCGTAGGTGCTCTTCAGCGTGTTCTGCGAAAGGCCCGGGGCCGAGTACTTCACGCCCTGGCCCGCCACCGCATCGCACGTCCCGGGATCCGGCTCGAGGCCATGGCTGGGGGCGCGGCAGTAGAGGTACTTGGGCCGGCTGGGATCCGGACAGAGGGAGTGCACCTGGCCGCACTCAGGATGCGGGCCTTCCTCCCATTCCGTCGCCACGTTGTTGATGACGAGGGTGCAGGCCTGCGTCCACTTGGTCGTGGTGACCTTCTGGCTCCAGCCGCTGCCACTGGAGTTGGTCGTCTGGGTGGCGCCATACACCAGGCTTCCCGTCACGGTGGCCGACGCGATGGACAAGGGGAACTTGGGGTCTTCCGCCCCCACGGCCCTGAGTTCCCCGATCAACTCCGTGGCGCGGACCGCGCACGTCTTCGTGTAGAGCGACGTGGTGGTGGTCTCGCAGGGAGGCTGTTCGGAGTAGTCGCAGAACTGGATGTCCTTCTTCTCGCCCGTCGCATTCCGGTCGGAATAGGTTTCCGTGGTCCGCCTGGAATAAGCGCAGGTCTCATCCACCATGCAGGCCATGTCGTAGTAGCCGTCCTGGGGACACGCCGACGTGCTGCTCAGCTTGAAGCACTCCTTGCGGTACTCCCAGGGGCCCGCGCAGACCACGTTCTGGCCTGTCGGCGCATTGGGTTGGGACTCCGGAGGCACGGTCGGCCGACAGCTGGCGCCATCCAAGGCCTGCTCAGCCGTTGCCAGCTCCGGGTGGGAGGACTGCTCCTCCAGGGGTTGCCCGCACGCAGCCAGGAGCAGGGAAAAAACCAGTCCCCCTAGCGCTGAAATCCTTCGTTTCACTCGAGCCTCTTTCCATGGCGATGCCCTGCGCATTCGCGCACGGGCACACCCGTCCTCGAGTCAAGACGCGCTCGCTGACAGGACTGGGGGAACGGGCATTGGAATGCCCGTCGGCTGGATACGCGCCCGGTCCACGAGGCTGGTTCAAATCATTTCAGATTTCCCGATGTCTGACTTTGATGTCAGTAGCAGCATGAAAATCTGAGGGGCGCCTACTCCACCAACGCGAACTCCACGCGGCCCAGCTGTTCGTCCGTGGAGACGACCTTCACGGTCACCGGCATGCCCACGGTGAAGGTCCTCGACTGGCCCACCATGGACAGCTCACGCGCGTCCGGACGGTAGGGGCCTCCGGCGAGTCCTTCCGCCGGCACCATGCCCTCCACCCACATGCCATCCAGTTGCGCGACCATGCCGAAGGGCTTCACCCGCACGATGCGCGCCGGGAAGGCCTGGCCGATTCGGGTGGACATGAAGCGGGCTTCCAGCTCGTGGTGGCGGTCCACCTCCGCGCGGCCGGCCGAGCGGGCTCGCAGGTTGATGTGCTGGGAGAGCTGCTCCACCTCCGGGTCCTCGTGCACGAAGTCCCGCCGGCCCTGCAGGTACGCCTTGATGAGCCGGTGCACGGCGAGGTCCGCGTACCGGCGGATGGGGGACGTGAAGTGCAGGTACAGGGGCGCCGCGAGTCCGAAGTGCGGCAACGGCTTCACCGTGTAGCGGGACGGTCCCAGCGAACGGCGCAGCACGGAGCGCAGCGCGGCCTCTGCCTTCGCGCCGGAGATCTGCCGGTCAAAGGCAGCCAGCGCCAGGGGCGTCAGCTGCGCGCCGAAGCCCGCCGCGAAGCCCGAGTGCAACGCAAAGGCATTCACGTCCGCCACCCGCTGCGGATCCGGCTGTTCGTGCACGCGGTACACGGTGGGCACGCCTCGGGTCATCAGCCACATGGCGATGGCCTCGTTCGCCGCCACCATGAAGCGTTCAATCATCCCGTGCGCGGAGGTGTCCTTCTCCCCGGAGAGGCCGGACACGGCGCCCGTGGCGGTGTCGAAGGTGAAGCGCGCCTCGTCGCGGGACATCGCCATGCCGCCCCGGGCCGCGCGGGACACGGCGAGCCGCGCCGCCGCCAGCCGGAACCAGGGCATGGCTTCGCGCACGGACTCCATCGCGGGGGACACGGTGCCGTCGTCGAGGAAGTCGGCGACCTCGTCGTAGTTCAGCCGCGCCCAGGAACGGATGAGGCTTTCATAGACATCCGCGGAGGTGACGCGGCCATCCGGGTCGATGCGCAGTTCCACGGTGAGACAGTGCCGGTCCTGCTCGGGCACGAGGCTGAGCCAGTTCGAGGACAGCTCCTCGGGCAGCATGGGGAGCACGCGGCCGGCCAGGTAGACGCTGGTGGCGCGGGCGCGGGCCTCCAGGTCCAGGGCGCTGCCCTCCTTCACGGACTCGCCCACATCCGCGATGGACACGAGCAGGCGCACGGCGCCGTCCGGGCCGGCGGGCAGCACGGAGATGGCGTCGTCGATGTCGCGGGTGGAGGGCGCGTCCACGGTGACGGTGGGGATGGCGCGCAGGTCGCGGCGGGCGCCGAGTGAATGCGGCACCTCGCGGGCGCGGAGGGCCTCGGTGATGACCTCTGGCGGGAAGTCCCGGTGCAGGTCGTGGCGGGCGATGACGCGCTCCAGCGACCGGTCCGCGCCGGCCTCCAGGCGGTAGAGCAGCACGACCTTGCCGTCCGCGATGCGGGCGACGACAGCGTCGTTGTATTGGACCGGCGTGGAGCCCGGGTCGAGCGGCCAGTCGGAGTTGGCGACCTCCTTGTCGATGCGCAGGAAGAAGGCGCCCTTGCGCGTCACCACCTCGCCGTAGACGACGGTGCGGGTGCGCTCCACCAGCGACAGGCCGGACGCGGTCCACCGGCCATCCGCGGCGGCCGTCACCGTGGCGGAGACGATGTCACCCGCGAAGAGCGGGTTCAGGTCCGGCGGCGGGATGAAGGCGGACAGCACCTCGGAGGTACCGGGCTTCTGCACGGTGAGGAAGCCGAAGCCACGGGGATGCACGTCGACGCGGCCGGTGACGGTGCGCGGGGAGGCGGAGGTGTCCATGTCGCCGCCGTCGTAACCCACCTCCAGGGCACGCGGGGAGATCCCGGGATTCTTCTCCTTCAGGTTGCGGTTGCGGCGTTTCCCTGGACCGGCTGCTCATACGTGGTTCAATGGGCACTTGCGTTTGCGTCGGATGTGAACATTGATTCCTTCTGGCCCTGACCTGACCGGCCGAGGAGGCACCCATGACTGCTCCGACCACTGATGCCCTCCCGCCCCGTGCTTCGGAGCCCGTCGCCGCCAGTGATGTGACGCTGGACCAGGTGCGGAAGCTCGCGCAGCTCATCACCCGGGAGCTGCGCGACAAGGGAAGCGGGCACCCGCTCTTCTCGCTGCTGGGGCCCAACCACGAGTCCGTGCCCCTGCCCACGGATGTGCTCACGCTGATGCAGCAGCTGCTCGCCATCCTCGCGTCGGGCGATGCCGTCACCGTGGTGCCCGTCCACAAGGAGCTCACGACCCAGCAAGCCGCGAACCTGCTCAATGTCTCACGGCAGTACCTGGTGCAGCTCCTCGACGAGGGTCGGATCCCCTTCCACCGCACAGGCACCCATCGGCGCGTCTACAGCAAGGACGTCCTCGAGTACCGAGCACGCCAGAAGGCCGAGCGCCGTGCCCAGCTCGATTCGATGATGCGGGAGAGCCAGGAAGCCGGCGGCTATCCCGAGCTCGACTGACGATCGCGAGGACGCCTCATCCCGTGATTCATGCCCCGTTCCCGGTCGTCCTCGATGCGAACGTCCTGATTCCCCTCACCGTCTGCGACACGCTCTTGAGCGCGGCGCAGGAGGGACTCATCCAGATTCACTGGACGGAGCTCATCCTCGAGGAGACCCGTCGCAACCTCGTCAGGACGCTCGGCCTGTCGGAAGAGAAGGCCGCCCGACGCGTGGCCGCCATGAAGGCCGCCTTTCCCGAGGCCATGGTGACGGGCCATGAAGGGCTCATCCCCTCCATGACCAACCCGGAGAAGGACCGGCACGTCCTCGCCGCCGCCATCCACGTCGGTGCCCAGACGCTCGTCACGAGCAACCTGCGAGACTTCCAGAAGCAGCATCTGCCCGCGAGCCTCCAGGCCCAGGCGCCCGACATCTTCCTCCAACACCTGCTCAGCCAGGCGCCGGAGACCGTGCTGGAGCTGCTCAGGGCCCAGGCCGAAGCCCTGCGCAATCCACCCATCTCGCTGAGAAAGCTCCTGGACGGACTGGCCCGGAGCGTCCCGGGCTTCGTGGAGGAGGTCCGCAAGCGGCTCCCACCAGGACTGTGAGCAAAGGGCTCATCCCCGGAAGCCCTGGCATCTGCCCAGAAACAGGGGTCCGGGCCTTTCGCGTCCATCCCGCCACGGGTGTAGAGTCTGCGCCCTACCGATGGCTGGGACGACGCTGACGCTCACTCCGGACGGGTTCCGCGGCCGGGTGTTGGGCAAGTACGAGGTGCTCTGCCGCCTGTCCACGGGCGGGATGGCGGAGATTTTCCTCGCGGCCCAGAAGGGCCTCGCCGGCTTTCGCAAGATGGTCGTGCTGAAGCAGATCCTCCCCGACATCCGCGGCGAGGAGGAGTTCGTCCGCATGTTCCTGGACGAGGCCAAGGTCACGGCCGCGTTCAACCACCCCCACATCGCGCACGTGTACGACCTGGACGTGGCGGACGGGGAGCTGTTCCTCGCCATGGAGTTCGTCCCCGGCGCCACGCTGGTGGAGGTCGCTCGCGCCTGCCGCACCGCCCACGAGCCCATCCCCATCGGCTTCAGCCTCATGGCCGTGCGCGACACCGCCGTGGCGCTCAACTACGCGCACGCCTTCACCGACCCGCTCGGCCGGCCCTCCCCCGTCGTCCACCGGGATGTCGCCGAGAAGAACATCATGGTGACGTACGAGGGCGTCACCAAGCTGCTCGACTTCGGCATCGCCAAGAGCCTGGCCCGGGCCGGCCGCACCGCCGTGGGCATGGTCAAGGGCACCAGCGGCTACATGTCCCCGGAACAGATCATGGGCGACCCGCTGGACGCCCGCAGCGACCTGTTCAGCCTGGGCGTCGTGCTGCACGAGTGCCTCACCGGCATGCGTCTGTTCTACGCCAAGAGCGCCGAAGCGATGATGAACGCGGTGCTCAGCGGGGACGTGCCGCCGCCCTCGCGCGTGAACAAGCAGGTGCCGCCGGAGCTGGACGCCATCGTGCTCAAGGCGCTCGCGAAGCGGCGCGAGGACCGCTACGGCACCACGCTGGAGTTCGCCCGCGCCATCGAGCGCGCGGTGGGCCCTCGCATCTGGCACCCCGAACAGAGCAGCGAGCTGATGCTGCGCCTGTTCTCCGAGCGCCGTGACCAGACCCGCCTGCTGCTCATGAGCGGTACCGGGGACGGCTCCTCCAGCGAGACGCAGGTGGCGCAGGTGCTGGCCCGGAGCGTGGAAGCCCCCGAGCCCGTCCCGCCCGCGCCCACCGGCCTGCCGCAGATCTCCTC
>NZ_RAWA01000192.1 GCF_003611675.1 Corallococcus sp. CA053C | reverse complement strand
CCCATGCGCCCCGCCCTCCTGCTCCTGCTGTTCGTCGCCGCCCGTCCGTCCTGGGCGGAGGACCCCGCGCCCGCGTCCGCGAAGAAGACGGCGGAGGCCCCGCCTCCCGCGACGAAGAAGGCGCCCAAGGCCATCCACCTGGAGGCCATCACCGTCGAGGGCCGCATCCAGAAGCCGGAAGCCTTCTATTTTCTCGACCGCTCCAAGCCGAGCTTCGACGACCTGAACCGCACCGAGAGCTTCGTGCCCAAGGTGGTCCAGAGCGTGGATCAGGACCCCTTCTAGCGCCATGGCCCTCCAAACCAGCCCCAAGTTGCTGCGCGTCGGCGTCATCCAGGACGGCCGCATCGTCGAGGAGCACCACGTCCTCCACGACTCCATCACCATCGGCGATGACGCCCGGAGCACCATCGTCATGCCCGCCGCGATGGAGCGCCCCGGGCGCTTCAAGGTGCTGGAGAACCGCGCCAACCAGTTCCACCTCATCATCGACGAGCACATGCAGGGCCGCGTCAACCTGGGCTCGTCCGACGTGGACTTCGACGCGCTGCGCTCGCAGGGGCTCGCCACCCGCCGCGAGGACGCCACCTTCGACCTGCCCCTGCAGGAGAGCGCCCGCGGCAAGGTGGAGCTCACCGACGCCACCCTCTTCTTCCACTTCGTCCCCGCCCCCCCGGCGGACGCGAAGCCCGCGCTGCCCCCGGAGTTGAAGGGCAGCGCGTGGCGCACCGTGGACCGGCTCTTCTTCGGCATCCTCGCGACGATGCTCGTGCTCTACGTGGGCAGCGTCGCGCTCATCGCCTCCCGGCCCACGCCGGTGGAGGCGGAGGTGGCGCTCGACCAGCTGGAAGACCGCTTCGTGCGCGCCATCATCCCGCCCCAGCCGCCCGCGAAGGAGGAGCCGAAGGACACCGGCTCCACCCCGGAGGCAAAGCCGGAGGAGAAGAAGCCCACGGAGAAGAAGCCCACCACCGCGTCCACGACGCCCGCCCCCGCGGCCAGTGCCGAGGAGCGCCGCAAGCAGCTGGAGACCCGCGTGGCCGGCACCGGCATCCTCAAGGTGCTGGGCGCCAGCGGCAGCGGCGGCGTCATCGCGGACCTGCTCAGCAACGGAGTGGGCAGCACCAACGTGGCGGAGGCGCTCCAGGGCGCGCAGGCCGGCGGCGGCGCGCTCGCGGTGGGCGCGGGCGGCAACGGGCTGGGCACCATCCAGGGCGACACCGGGGGCAGGGCCGCGGGCATCGACGTGAAGGGCACCACCGGCGTGGGCGCCGTGGACACGGGCCGCAAGCAGACCGTCAAGGTGCCCCAGGTGGCGGACGCGGTGCCGGAAGTGGACAGCTCCGAGGTCAAACCCAAGGACCTGGCGCGCTTCATCCAGCGCATGAAGTCGTCCATCCAGCGCTGCTACGAGAAGGAGCTCAAGCGCGACCCCACCCTCAAGGGCAGGGTGATGGTCCGCTTCAACCTCAAGCCGGACGGTCGCGCCGGCAACATCGAGGTGGACGAAAGCACCCTGGGCTCCGAGGGTGTCAGCAGTTGCATCATCACCACCATCCGCGGCTGGAAGTTCCCTTTCCAACCGAGTGACGACGTGCCCGTCTCGTACCCGTTCATCTTCTCGCCAGGAGATTAGGCTCGATTGTCCGGACACCCCGGATGCGCCGGACCTGCGGGGAGCACATGGAGAAGCTGGCCGTCATCGCCACATCCCCCCTCTTCGAGATGCTCGCCCCCGCGGAGCTGGCGCGGCTGGCGGAGCTGGCCCGGCTGTACCGGTACGCGCACGGCGAGGTGGTGTTCGAGGAGGGCGACCTGGGCGACAGCCTCTTCGTCATCGTGCGCGGCCAGGTGGAGGTGGTGCGCCGGGGGCCGGACAACGCCGTGAAGCCCCTCACCGTGCTGGGGCCGCCGGAGTTCTTCGGGGAGATGGGCCTCATCGACAAGGACCACCGCTCCGCCACCGTGCGCGCCCTGGGCGAGGTGGAGCTGCTCCAGCTCACCGCACAGGATTTACGCACCTTCCGACTTGCTCACGCGGAGGGCTTCACCTTCATCGTCGTGAACATCGCGCGCAGCCTCTCCGAGCGCCTGCGGGAAGCCAACGCCCGGCTCGCGCCCCAGGACTGAGCGCGGGGACATTGCGTTGACACCCCACCCCCCCGCTCCTACTCTCGACGGGTGGGAATGAAGGGGCTGGAAGGACTCGTGACGCACATGCGCACCCTCGGAATGCTCGTCGTGGTGATGACCACCGGGATGGCGTTCGCGCAAGCGCCCGCGCCGTCGCCGGTCCGCCCGCCGCCCTCCGTTCTGGACAAGGCCGGCGACGTGCCGGACAGCCAGAAGCTGGAGCGCAGCACGCAGGCCCTGGGGGGCATGCGCGAAGCGCTGCGCCAGGTGCTGGAGAAGGTGGAGGAGGCGCGGCGCACGAAGGACGTGGTGAAGCTCAACTGCGCCAACGAGAAGCTCACGCAGATCAAGGGCCTGCTGCGCATCTCCGAGCAGGCGGACGTGTCGCTCCAGGAGGCCCTCAGCAAGCAGGAGGCGGCGCCCGGCGAGCACGAGTACACCAAGGTGATGATCGCCCAGCAGAAGGTGGGCCAGCTTCGCTCGGAGGCCGAGGAGTGCATCGGCCAGCTCGCCTTCCGCACCGACGAGAACCTCTTCGTGGAGGTCGAGGAGCCGGACAACCTGCCCGGCGGCGACCCCACGCGGCCCGCGCCGCCGCCGGACCTCGTGGTGCGGCCCCCGCCCGCGAGCCCCATCGACTGAGTGTCCGGCCCTTCTTCACGCATCGCGCCACGACCCGACGACGGTTTGTTCCGGTGGGTAGGCTCGCGTGCTATGCCGACCGCCTCCCCTTCCGGATCGCTTCTGACACCATGACGCAGCCTGGGACATTCCGTCTGGCCCTCACGGCCCTGGCGCTCGCGGTGCTGCTGCCGCTGACGGCGTCGGCCCAGGCCACCATGGGCGGCGGGCGCCCCCCGGGCGGCAACGGCCTCAAGGTGGGCAACGGACGGCTGCACCCGACGCTGGACCTGGAGACGCGGCTGGACAGCGGCGTGGGCTACTTCCGCGAGCAGGGCACCGGCCCGCTGTCGCCGGACCTGTCCGGGGAGCTGGCGCTGCACGTGCGCCCCGGGTTTCTGCTGGACGTGCCGTCGCAGAAGCTGGCGCTCTCCCTGCGCGGCAACCTGGACTACGTCGCCTACACGGGCCTCATCACGGCGGGCTCCGGCGCGGCGTCGCACCTGGAGGGCGCCGCGGACCTGTCGCTGCGCTTCGACCCGGAGGGCACGCTGTCCGTGGAGGTCGGCGACCAGCTCACGCGCTCGGACCGCACGCGCACGGTGGCGCTGGGCGCGGGCGTCTTGAGCCTCTTCAACGAGGCGCGCGTGCGGGCGCAGTGGAAGCCCGGCGGCGGCGCGCTGGAGCTGACGCCCGCGGTGGCGTACGCGATGGAGTTCTTCGAGCCCCTGGGCGGACAGGCCGCCGTGGGCTGCACCGCCGTCGAGTGTGATCCGCTCGCCGCCAGCCAGTTCAACTACGGCAACCTGCGACTGGGCGTGGAGGGCCGCTGGCGCTTCCTGCCGAAGACGGCCGTGGTGGCGGACACCGGCATCACGTACCGCGGCTACTTCAACGACACCACGACGCCGTCCGCGCTGCTCCTGCACGCGATGGCGGGCGTCGCGGGGCTCGTGTCGCCGCGCATCACGCTGACGGCGAAGGCGGGCTGGAGCCAGAACCTGGGCGAAGGCGGAGGCGGCACCGTGGTGGCGCAGGCGGAGGGCACGTACCTGTGGGGCCCGGCGCTCACCGTGAAGGGCGGCTACCTGCGCGCCTTCGAGCCCGTGGCCGCCTACGGCACCTTCCGCGACGACCGCTTCTACGTGGAGGCCCGGTCGCTGATGGGCTCGCAGCTGGCGTTGCACGCGGCGGGCGCGGTGGACCTGCTCTCGTTCACGGGCACGCGCAGCGACACGCTGGTGTCGCTGGACCTGGGCCCGGAGTACCAGTTCCGTCCGTGGCTGCTGGGCGCGGTGGGCTACACGCTGAGCACCCGTTCGTCCTCCCTGGCCGCCAGCGGCCTCAACTACACCCGCCACGAAGGCTATGCGCGGGTGTCCGTCACGTACTGAGGCCGTGCGCATGGGATCTCCGCGCCTCCCCTTGCGCCTGCTCGTTTCGGGACTGCTCGCGCTCCTCGTCGCGTGTCACGCGGACACGCGCCCTCCCGCGCCCCCGCCCACCCCGGCCTCCAGCGCGGAGCGCGCGAAGACGTCCAGCGGCAGCCTGGGCCCCGGCGACGTGGTGGAGGTGCGCGTCTTCCAGGAGCCCGAGCACTCCGGCACCTGGCGCGTGTCCCCCGAAGGCACCATCGACTATCCACTGTGCGGCAAGGTGCCGCTGTCGGGCCGCACCGCCAGCTCCGCGGCGGACGTGCTGCGCGAATGCCTGTCGCGCTACCTGCGCCATCCCCAGGTGTCGGTGCTGGTGCGGGAGTACAACTCGCAGAAGATCTTCGTCTTCGGAGAGGTGCAGAAGCCCGGCACGTTCCCGGTGGACGGTGAGATGTCCATCATCCAGGCCATTACGCTCGCGGGCGGCTTCACCAAGCTCGCGGCGAAGAACAACACGCTCGTCACGCGCGTGGTGGACGGCCAGGAGCGGAAGATCCGCGTGCCCGTGGAGGACATCGGCGTGGGCCGCGAGCGCAACTTCCTGCTCCAGGCGGGCGACATCGTCTTCGTGCCGGAGAGCTTCTTCTAGTCGCGCGACGTCCACTGCAGCTCGGCGAGGAAGCGCTTCGCCTGGGCCAGAAGCGTGGGCGCCAGCGCCGCGCCGCTCGCGAGCACGTCGCCCTTGAGCACGTCGAAGGGCTTCCCGTCGATGTGCACGATGACGCCGCCCGCTTCGGCCACCAGCAGGCCGCCCGCGGCGATGTCCCAGGGCTTGAGGCCGAACTCGAAGTAGCCGTCGAAGCGGCCGGCCGCGACGTACGCCAGGTCCAGCGCGGCGCTGCCGGTGCGGCGCATGCCCTGCGCCAGGAGGATGAGCTGGGTGAAGAGGCCCACGGGCAGGTCCGGCCGCTCGCGCACGTCGTAGGGGAAGCCCGTGCACAGCAGGGCCCGCTCCAGCGTGTCCGCGGTGCTGGCCTTCAGCGGCAGGCCGTTGAGGGTGGCGCCCTGCCCCTTCGCGGCGGAGAAGAGCTCGTCGCGCATCGGGTCGTAGACGGCGCCCGCGAGCGTGCCTTCGGGCCCCTCCACCGCCACGCTGACGCAGAAGTGCGGCACCTGGTGGGAGTAGTTGGTGGTGCCGTCCAGCGGATCCACCAGCCAGCGCAAGGTGTCGGTGCCCTGCCACGCGCCGCTCTCCTCCGCGAGGATGGCGTGGTGCGGGTGGCGCTGGCGAAGGAAGTCCAGCAGCGCGGCCTCGGAGGCCCGGTCCGCGTCGGTGACCAGGTCGATGCCGCCCTTGAACTCGATGGTGCGGTGCTTGGGAAAGCGCTCCCGGAGGATGCCGCCGGCCATCCGGGCGCCCTCCTCCGCCGTGCGTCGCAGCGCGGCGGGCGTGTCGGAAGCGTCAGCCATGGGTGCATCTCCCAAGGGGGTTCAGGTCAGGGCGCGGGCTCTGCCAGCAGCGCTTCGATCTCCGTCTGGAACTGCTGGAGGAACTCCTCGGCGAAGCCCTCGTGCACGTGCCGCACGACACCGCGCCTATCAATCAGGAAGGTGGTGGGCATCAGCCGGACCTTCAGCAGGCGCTCGGACACCAGCGCGTTGGCGTCCAGGAGGATGGGCACCTCCACCTTCGCCTCTTCCAGGAAGGCCGGAATGGCTCGCACGTCCTCGTCCACGTTGAGGGCGTACGCCTTGAAGCCGCGCTTGCCGTACTCGCGCTGCAATTGCGCGTACAGGGGCAGCGCGTCCTTGCAGGGCTCGCACCACGTGGCCCACACGTCCAGGAGGACGACCTGGCCACGGTCGCTCTTCAGGTCATACGGGCGATTGTCCGGGTAGTGCGTCACCTGGAAGGACAGCGGCTGGGACGACCGGCGCTCCGACGACTCCAGGGCCGCGCTGCTGGAGCGGGGGCTCGCGCCCTGCGCTTCGGTGAGCGGCGGCAGCGGGGCCGGCGACGACGACGCACAGCCAGCGGCGAGCCCCATGAGTCCCAGGACCGTGAGCGACGTGAAGAGCGGACGACGCATGGCTTCAGGTCCCCTTTCCGGCGCGGGCCTTCAGCGCGGCGAGCAGCTTGTCGATGAAGCCCCCGAAGGAGCCGTTGCTCATGACGAGCAGCACGTCGCCGGCCTTCGCCTCGGAGGACACGCGGTCCACCAGCGTCTGCACGTCGGTGGCGCCGTCCGCGGCGATGCCCTGGGCCTGCAGCGCGTCGATGAGCTTCGGGACGCTCAGCTCCTGGTCCAGGGGCACCTTGTCGTGGTGCTCGGGCACCTTGAGGCTCGCGCGGGAGGCGCCGGGGAAGGCGTGCGCGTAGTCCTCCTGGTGGATGTTGCGGCGGCTGGTGTTGGAGCGCGGCTCGAAGATGGCCCACAGCCGCCGGTCCGGGTAGCGGTGGTGGATGGCGGCGATGGTCTCGCGCACGGCGGTGGGGTGGTGCGCGAAGTCGTCCACCACGAGCACGCCGCCCACGTCCCCGCGCACCTCTTGCCGGCGCTTCACGCCCTGGAAGGTGGACAGGCCCTGCTGGAGCTCAGCGAAGGAGAGGCCCAGCCCGCGCGCGGCGGCGATGACGGCCAGCGCGTTCTCCACGTTGTGCGCGCCGGACATCGGCAGCGTGAGGGTGCCCAGTGATTGGCCGCGCTCCACCACGTCGAAGCGGGCGCCGTCCGGGCCGAAGGAAATGTTCTTCGGCGTGTAGTCCGCGTCCGCGCCCTCCTTCGCCACGTAGGTGATGACAGGCGCGGTGCCACCGTCCCGGGCGATGCGCACGGCGTTGGGGTACGCGGCGCAGACGACGAGCTGGCCGTCCTTGGGCACCAGGCGCACGAACTTCTCGAACGTGGCCTCGTAGTGGGGCAGGTCGCGGAAGATGTCCGCGTGGTCGAACTCCACGCTCGTGACGATGGCGGTGCGCGGGCGGTAGTGGAGGAACTTGGAGCCCTTGTCCCAGTAGGCGGTGTCGTACTCGTCGCCTTCGACGACGAAGTGCGGCCCCTTCCCCACGCGGTAGTTGCCCGCGTAGTTCTGGGTGACGCCGCCCACGAGGAACGACGGATCCTTCCCGGCCGACACCAGCACGTGGGCCATCAGCGACGACGTCGTCGTCTTCCCGTGGGTGCCGGCGACGACGATGGAGTGCGCGTGGTCGAGGAAGAGCGTGCCCAGGGCGGCGGGGAAGCTCATCTGCTTGAGGCCGCGCTCGCGCACGGCGGTGGCCTCCGGGTTCACGCGGCGGATGACATTGCCGATGATGACCAGGTCCGGGTTCGCCGCGTCCAGGTTGGCGGGCGCGTACGGGGTGCGCACGGGGATGTCCCACGCCTTGAGCATGTCGCTCATGGGCGGGTAGACGTTCTCGTCGCTGCCGGTGACGTCGTAGCCGGCGGCCTTGAGCATGCCGGCGAAGGAGCCCATGCCGGTGCCAGCCACGCCCACCAGGTGGATGCGGCGCACGGACTTCGGGTCGAGGGTGTCGAGGACGTTGCCGTTGTCGTCAGCCATGCTGTCCCTTAGGGGGCGGTGTTGAGGTCGAGCGCCTCCACGACCAGTTCGTGGAAGGCGGGGCGGAAGTCGCGGATGCGCAGGTCCTGTCGGCCCTGGGCCACGCGGTTGGTGATGAGCGCGACCACGAGCGAGCGCCGCAGGTCCACCCAGAGGCTGGTGCCGGTGAAGCCCAGGTGGCCCACCGCGCCCGGAGGCGTGTCGCCAATGAAGCGGCCCGCGCTGGAGTACCCCTTCGACGGCGAGTCGAAGCCCATGGAGCGCGTGCTGCCCACCACGAGCGGATCCGTGGCGAGCAACCGGTGCCACAGGGGCGCGGGAGCAATGGCCGCGTGCGTGCCCGCGCAGCCTTCGAGCACGGCCTGACCGAAGCGCGCCACGTCCACGGCGGTGCCGAAGAGGCCCGCGTGGCCCGCGACGCCGTCCAGCACCCAGGCGTTGTCGTCATCCACCTCGCCGGGCCGGGACGGGCGCGAAGGCACGTCCTTCCACAGCGACTCCTGGCCGGGCGCGGGCTCGCGGGGACGCATGGCGCCGGTGGGCGCGGTGGTGCCGTCCACGGGGAAGTCGGTGAGGCGGTGGAAGCGGGCGGACAGGCCCAGCGGTTCAGCGACGTGGCGCGAGTAGAGCGTGTCCAGGGGTGCGCCCGCGGCTCGCGAGAGCAATTCGCCCAGGAGGATGAAGCCCACGTCGCTGTACGCGGACTTCGTGCGCACGGGAGCTTCGAGCGGCGTGGCGGCGGCGGCGCGCAGCACGTCCTCGCGGGCCTGGGCGCGAACGCTCGCGGGGCAGCCCGCGTCGAGCAGCTCCGGCCGGGCCTTGAGGACCTCCGCGAAGAACGGGACGAACGGGGGCAGGCCGGAGCGGTGGTAGAGCAGGTCCGCGACGGTGGCGTTCGCGTCGCCCACGGGCGAGCCGGGGAAGTAGCGGGACACGAGCGTGTCCGGGCCCACCTTGCCCTCGGTCCACAGGCGCAGGAAGAGCGCGGTGGTGGAGACGACCTTGGTGAGGGACGCGAGGTCGAAGCGCGTGTCGCCAGTGGCCTTGCCCGCGACGCCGCCAAACACCTGCAGGCCCTTGTGGAGCACCACGGCCTGGGCGGAGGGGAAGATGCCCAGCTCCACGCCGTCGTCGAGCACCGCCTGGAGGTTGGCGATGGGGTGGGTGCTCATCCCGGGCTCACCGCGCCTTCGAGGAAGGTGAGGCGCGCGGCGTCGGCATCCAGGCGCACCTGCGTCCCGAACGCCACGGGGTAGTTGATGGCGCCATGGCCGATGGGGAAGCCCGCGGCGCAAGGCAGCTTCGCATCCCGCGCCAGCTCGCGCAGCACGTCCGCGCTGGAGTAGGTGGCGTCCTTCTCCTCGCACGCGGTGAAGTCGCCCAGGACGATGCCGCGCACGCGGGCGAAGACGCCGGCGAGGCGCAGGTGCGTCCACATGCGGTCGATGCGGTAGGGGCGCTCGGTGACGTCCTCCAGGAGGAGCACGGCGCCGTCGAGCGGCGGCATGTACGGAGTGCCCAGGAGCCGGGAGAACACGGACAGGTTGCCGCCGACGAGGACGCCCTCGGCGGTGCCGGGCACATAGGTCGCGTTGCCGTGGAGGGGCGGCGGGGCCTCCGAGGACTCGAGGAGGCGGAAGAGGTAGTCGTGGACCTGGGACGACTGCCGGCCCAACTGCGTGAGGACGGGCGCGTGGAGGGAGACGCGGCCAAGCGCCTGGAGCGCGCAGTGGATGGATGTCAGGTCGGAGAAGCCGGTGAAGGCCACGGGCCCGGCCTTGTCGAGCGGCAGTTCGGGGAGGAGCCGCGAGCTGCCGTAGCCGCCCCGGGCGCAGAAGATGGCGCGGGAGGCGCGGTCGAGGAACGCGTTCGACAGCTCCGCCAGGCGGCGGGCGTCGTCCCCAGCGAGGTAGCGGTGCGAGGCGCCGATGTCGGGCCGGATCACCGGCGTGTAGCGCTCGGAGAGGAGCCGGAGGCCGGCCTCGAAGGGGGCCTGTTCAAAGGGGCCCGCGGGAGCGACGACATGCACCGTGTCACGGGGGCGGAGCGGAAGGGGCTTGAGCCAACGCACGCAGCGCTTCATAGCACCGGGGGCGGAGGTGACACGGTGATTCAGGGTGGGCCGGAGCCGAAGCGTTGAGTACCGCTGGATGGAGGAACGCGGCCCTGTGGAGGGCTCGGCTGGCTGCTTCCCGTAGGCGTGCCCCGCCCTACCCCGCTGACTCCGAGCGTTCGAGCACGGCGGCGAAGAAACCATCCGTGCCGTGACGGTGGGGCGTGACGAGGAGGAAGCCGTCCTGGACACAGGAGTCCGGAAGCCACCCGGCGCCCGGGCGGACGGCGCGGAAGTCCGGGCGGGAGCGGAGGAAGTCCGCGACGACGTCCTGGTTCTCCGCGCGGTTGACGGTGCAGGTCGCGTAGACGACCCGGCCGCCCGGGCGCACGACGTCCCCGGCCCGGGCCAGGATGTCGCGCTGGGTGGGGATGAACCGGGAGAGCACGTCCGGGGTGAGCCGGAAGCGCAGGTCCGGTCCCCGGCGGAGCGACCCGAGCTCGGAACAGGGAACGTCCGCGAGGACACGGTCGGCCCCCAGGCCCGGTGCGGGAAGGGTCCGGAGAATCTGGACGCGGGTGAGGCCGGCGCGGGAGGAGCGCTGCTGGAGCCGGTCCAGCCGCTCCGCATCCGGGTCGTAGGCCATCAGGCGGCCCTGGTCCCTCATGGCGGCCCCCAGTTGGAGCGTCTTGCCTCCGGCTCCGGCGCACAGGTCCAGCACGGTCTCCCCGGGCTGGGGCTCCACGAGGAGTCCCAGGAGCTGGCTGCCCTCGTCCTGGACCTCGAACAGGCCCTCGCGAAGCGACTCCAGGGCGTAGAGGTTCGGCCGGGGTCCGTCGACGTGGAGGGCCAGGGGGCTCCAGGTGCCGGGCCGGGTCGCGACGCCCTCGGAGGCAAGGCGAGCGGCCAGGGCCTCACGGGACAGACGGGCCGGGTTCACCCGGAGGGTGATGGGACCGGGGACGTTGAGGTGGGCGCAGAAGTCCTCCGCCTCCGGGCCCAGCTCCTGGGAGAAGTGGTCCGCGAGCCAGTCCGGCAGCGAGGCCCGAAGCGCCAGCGAAGGAGGCTCTCCGGTGCGCAGTGGCACGGGGGCGTCCAGGCCGGACCAGGCAGCGGCTTCCGGGGCAGGAACGCCGGCCAGGCCGTGCAGGAGCGCGAAGAGGAGCTGGGCAGGGGTCGCGTCCTCCGAATCCAGGAGGAACGCCAGGCGCTGGCGCCAGAGGCCCACGTTGAAGACGGCCTCCTTCAGCGCCTGGCGCCCCTCGCGGGACAAATCGCGGTGGGAGCGCAGGGTCCGGTCGAGGACACGCTCGGCGGGATCCCCCGAGAGGATCCGGGCGACCGCGCCTGAGACAATGGGGGCAAGCCCACCGAGCGCCGACCAGGGCTGGGCGGCGAGTCGGGAGATCGGATTGAACGGGACAGTTGACAGGGCAGGCTCGGTTCTCTAGAAATCGCGTCCGTCACGGCAACCCACCGCCGCGACGGGACATCTTCCCCGATAGCTCAGCTGGTAGAGCGGGTGACTGTTAATCACCATGTCCGTGGTTCGAGTCCACGTCGGGGAGCTGAACGAAGGGCCCTACCAACCGGTAGGGCCCTTTTGTTTTACACGGGCCTCGCGATGAACATCGCGGGGCCTTCGTGCTTAAGCCCCTGAGTCCCAAGGGATTCTGGCTCGCGGTGCTGAAGAGGACGCTCTCGGTCCTCTACCCCGCAGAGCGAGACGCCCCCTCTTCTTCGCCGCCAATTGGGCTCTCTGGAGCGCTCTTTCGCCCGTTTTGGGGAGAGAGAGGCCGAGAGTGGTTAACAGTTTTGTTAACCACCGCGGGCAGCCGACTCTGACAATCCCTGGCTTTCGATGTCGTACCTTCCGGGGTTACGCCATTTCCCCCTTTCAGAAGGCCGAAATGGGCCACCTGTTAACCGAGAGAGCGAAAAAGGCTCGCCGTTACTCGGTATTCTCGATTTCGTCGCGCGGCGCAGACTCTCCGAGAAGACTCTCAGAAGCTCTTGGCCGAGTTCTCGGCCCGGCCCCCTGCCCCGCCTCGCTGCTCTTGCCCGCGCGCCGTCGTGGCTCCGGCTGGGCAAGGAAGGACGGCCCGAGGATGCGCCCGCGTTCGCCAGCGCCTGTGCTGAGCCGTCCCAAGGCCCGCGCAGAAGGCCGCCGCGACCGGCCCGCCACGACGGCCCCGCTGAGGCGAGGCTGCGCTTCCGCCTGGCACGAGCGAGACGGACTCTCCGAGATGAACCTCAGAAGCTCGTGGCCAAGCCCACAGCCAACACAGCCTCTTCCCGGGCTGTCCGCCTCACTCCGCCTGCAGTTGGATAGGAGCTACGCGGATGTAGTCGAACCGTTTCGTGCCGTCCTCCGCGACGGCCGTTTCGACCTCTTCTCTGCTCCTACCTGCCAGACAGGCCCATCGACCGCGCCACATGTACTGCTCGCCGCCGTAGCTCGCATCCCGCCAGTGAAATGAACACCGGATAGCCCCGACTCGGATTCCAGCGATGTCGTCTCCCACGCTGACTGACCGCAATCCGTTCACCGCCTCAAACGCGGTGACTTCCGTTATCAAGTAGTCCTTAGTTTTTCCGACGTGCCGTGTCTTGCTGTCAGCGTCCAGCGCAATCGAAGTCACCCATCGATCTGGTTGCTTCGGCAAGTCCGGCGGCCCGGGCTCGCCGCGACTGCACGACGTCGCAAGCGCCGCGACTACTCCAAGAGGGCACACATACAGAACGGCGGCCCGCAGCCATCGGGCTCGGAACTCAGGGCGCAGCGCCGGATGACAATTCATAGCTTGTTAGGTCCATCGAACGCAGAGCGCTGCTTCGGCGGCCATTGTCCCAACCGTCGCAACTGCGGGAAAAGGCTCGGCAGCAAGGTGGCAAGAGGAGACGCTCTCCTTCGTGTCGAGATAGGCAGTCCGCCCTACTCCTCCACGCGGACGACCTGCCCCCGCTGAATGAAGAAGTACCTCGTGTTGAGAACCTTCCCTCCGAAGGCATTCTTTCCCCGGAAGGAGCTCTTCACAATCCAGTAGGCATCGCGGGCAACAGGAGCCGACGTCGAGACATGCTCGTAGCTGTCGGGGTCATTCATCACCTGCCGGAGGTACTGCTTCACCTCCAGCACGGAGCCATCCCAGCCTGAGTTCACAGGCTTCGGCCCGCGCATCTCCACCATCAGCTTCTGGGCCTCGCGCTGGAGCTGGAGCTTCTCCAGTCCCGGCTGGATGCGCTTCCGCTGCTGAGCGGCCTGGCTCGACAGGGTGTTCCACTCCTTCGACTTGGCGACCTCGAGTCCCTCAAATGCCTTCAGGGTGGCGTCAGCCGCGTTCAGCTCCGTCTCCGCTTCTTCCCATTGCTTCGCCTTGGCATGGGTCAATGCACGCGCCAGCCCAGCGGAGACTTCCGGCCCCTTGTTCTTGAAGTCCTCCTTGCCGCGCAGCTCCCTCGCGCTCGAAAGCGCGGTCGCCGCGTCTGCGTTGCCTGGAGACAAGGCACTCGCCCTCTGCAGGAGGGGCACTGCCTCTGCGAGCTTCGCGGCGGCCAGCGACTCGCGGCCCTTGGCAAGGTACGCCGCACCGCACCCGGCACGGCTTTTCTCGGGGATGGCTCCGACGTCCCCAAAGCTGTTGCAGAGGTCGACGGCCTCCTGGGGAGCCGTCGACGCAACCAGCGCAGCAATGCGCGAGGACACGTCCTCTTCATGAGCGCGACTTGCTTCCGCCTTCTGCCGCGCCTCTTCGATGGAGGCCGCCTTCGCAGCCTCGCTGCGGGACTTCTCGTTCCCGTTCCCGATGGCGCCGAAGACGACAATGCCAGAAGCAATTGCGCCAATGACGGCAGCGCTGCGGTGCTTGGAGTCCTTCTTCCTGAAGATTGCGATGGACCCAGCGAGGGCGCCCACTCCCAGCACCGCTCCAGGGTATCCAAGCCTCATGATCCAGCCCATGAAGGCCAGCACGAAGCAGGAGGCGATGAGCACGACAGGGACGGACATCCCCTTCGACGGCACCGGCTGCGAAGGAGGAGACGAAGGCGGTTGAGGAGGAGAGGCCTGACTCATGCCGGGATGATGGCGCCTTCCCTACTCCCCTCGTCAAGCCGCTACTCCGGCTCTTGGTGAGTCTCTCTCTGAGAGCCGAAGACCGCCCCGAAGAATCGCTCCGTACCCGCACGTCTCTGTCTCCGCCCGCGGGCAGAGACTCTACAGAAGCCGCTCGTCCATGCCTTCAGGCGCGACACGTCCGAAGGCAGAGCGCAGCCTCTTCGTCCATACCTCTCAAGGGTGAGTCCCCAACTCTTCGACGCCCCAGGGAGGGCTCGCTACTGTCCCTCACGATGAGCGGCAGCTCCTTCATGCCGCGCGGGGAACGCCCAATGCCCAAGAGGGTCCAGAGCGAGCTGAATGGCTGGCATGGGGGGGGGTAGTGGCCGGTGCTGCGAAGCAGCAGGAGTTGGAGCTGCCGCCGGAGCCGGGGCAGAATCCACCGCGTCCTGCTCCAAGGGAAAAGCGCCCGATGAATTCACACACTAGAGCGCCGAACAGGTTAGGTCACGCCGCGAGTTGGTAGCGCGCGGCGACCTCGAGGTTTTGGACGACCGCGAGTCGCCTGAGGTCAAAGAGGTTGCGGCGCGTGCCGCGGTAACGGGCCTTCGGGCCCTGGCGGTTGGCGAGATGTGCCAGGCAATGCTCGACGCCGACACGCTCGCGGAGTCCTGCGCGGCCCGAGCGCGACTGCAGACGTGAGCGAAGGCGCTTCTGGAGCCGCTCGTCGTCGCCCATCGTGACGCTGCGCCCTTTGCCGGACGCGGCCTGGGTACAACTGGGGCGCAGCTTGCACGGCCCGCAGGCTTCCGGGTCGAATTGCACGACGGCGCCGGGCTCGAAGGGCTCCACCTCGCCCGCGGGGCACGTGAGGGTGCCGTCGCGGATGTTCACTTTGAAGTCGCGCTTGCCGAAGAGTCCAGGCTTCGCGCTGGCTCCTCGCCACGGCCGGCAGACGATATCGCCGCCGCTCGCCAGCACGTCCTCGGCCATTGAGCTGTTGAGATACGCCCTGTCGATGAGGAGGACGTCGGGGAAGAGGTCCTGGTGGGCCATGTCTTCCTGCAGTGCGCCCGTCGCCTCCTCTTCGGGGCGGTTGGCGGGTGTCACGGCGCAGGCCACCACGAGCTCGGTGTCGAGGTCGGTGCCGACGTGCTGCTTGTAGCCATTGAAGCGCTTGCTCTTGCTCTTGCGCCCGTGGCGCATGTCCGGGTCTTCGATGGAGATGCGCCTGTCGGCCGCCACGCCCTGTCGAATCTGAACGCCGCCCTCGGGGCGCGGCTCAAGGTCCTGTTCGCGCACCTGCGCGAGCGCTTCGATGTAGCGAGTCAGCGGAGCCGCGACGCACGACTTCGACTGCTTCGCCACCCAGGCCATGAGGCGGTCGAGTTGTCCGCACAGGCGATTGAGTGCGTCGAGCTTCGCGTCGGGCGCACTCCAGTCGATGTCGAGGCCGGCCTTGATGCTGCTGGCCATCAGCAACGGCGCATCGGCCTGCTGACATACCTCCTCGACGTCGGTACCGAGCGCGAGCGCCATGCCCTCGGCCACCTTGCGGCCGGCGTGGCCGAGCAGGTTGATGGTGTCCTCAACCCGCCCGGCCCCTTCTAAAGGGCGGCTATCGACCCCCACTCGCAGCGTCTTCGGCGTCTTCTTCGAATCGAACCCCTTCGTCCTCTTCGCCACCTCGACGGTGCGCTCCAGCAGTCGGCGGTCCATCTCGGTCGCGATGAGTCGCTCCCTGAATTGCTGCAGCCCGCCCTGGGAGAAGGCTGGCGCGTCCTCGTCCGCGCCGAGTCGGTCCAATACCATTCGCCACCGGCTGTCGGTGCCCGAGAGACACACGGCTTCGGCGTCCGATGCCTGCGTGTAGGCCTGCACCAGCAGCGCCATGCACATCATCGCGGGCGGTTGCGGCGCTTGCCCCTGGCCCGTCTGTCGGTACATTGCCTCGAGCTCGTCCTGAAAGGCCTCGTCGAACAACTCGTGCCGATGCTCGCGCAGGAAGACGAAAAGTTTTCTGCTCTTCCCCGCGAGCTTCAGCAGGCGCTGCTCCCGTGCGCTCTGCTCCACAGCCGGCTTCCAGCGTTCCATGAGCCACCTCCGTGAGGTGGCGACCTATGCACTCGACGACAGCCCGCGTCGATCCCCTACCGCTTGCCTGCTCCCTCGCCGTAACCTGATCGGCGCTCTAGGGACGCTTGGCGGAGTGCTTACAGTTCAAATTCGTACCAACCACACAGGAGCCACAAATGCTTACTCGAGGCCATCTTATCGGTCAGATCGTTGATGATTTGGCGGGCATTGCAGCGCAGGCCAAGCAGCGGGCGCGGCTACACCTGTTCGACATCCACACGCATGTCGAAAACTTCGCCAAGGAAGTGCTCAATCAAGTTCTCAGCCTCGGGCTGTCCAACCTCAACGCCGAGCATTTAAACAATCCCGGCCTTGATCTCGGAGACGCCACCAACGGATGGGCCTTCCAAGTCACCGCCGACAAGTCCGGTGCCAAGGTAAAGGAGACGCTAGACACCATAAAAGACGACGAGCGTGCGAAGTATCCGAACATCCGCATTCTGATTATCGGGGAGAAACAGGGCTCCTACACTTTCAAGGGTGAGCCCTATGAACGCTTCGGCTTCAAAGAAGAGATGGTCTGGGACTTCAATGACGTCTGCAGCCGCATCATGACGCTTTCGATTGACGCCCTGGTGGACCTTGCCCGCTATGTATCGAGCGAGACACGTCGAGTCAAAATCGAGCTAGAGATACCCGACGAAGAAGGTCGCTTCCCTACCAGCATCGACAACCTTATTGAAGCGCTTCCGAAGCCGCAGCTCTCGGATGCCTCTAAAATGGAGGCACATTTTGCCGCCAAGCAAGAGCCCATAGATCGCAACAAAGCGAAGAACGCGATTGCCGAATTGAGCACCAAGCTCGCAGCTCTGCCTCGGTTGACGCGCGAGGTATTCAAGCTCCTCATTGAGCGCCGGGACGATCAATTGACGAGCACCACCGAGGAGTATCGGATCAGCGACCCCAAGCTGCGCCGCATCTATCATGGCGACGATCTCGACGGAGATCTGGCGCTTCTGTCGGAAGTCGGTCTGATCGACTTCAACGAGCCACACGATTCGGACGGCACCTATTATTGGCGCATCCGTTTCCCCGACCGAGGAAACTCTTTCCATCTGCTGTTGATTGAGTATGCAAAGGAACTGGGGCTCAACCTTCGCAAGTCGCTCGTCACTCTTGACTTCTCGGACTTCTAAATTTCGTGTCCATAGCGAAGGAGGAACCGCGTAGCTGGGAGTAGCCCGGTTCCGTGGCTCTCCCGCACTTCGTGTGGTTCCCATCGGAGGGAGTAGGCAGAGGCGGCAGGCTGCCAGCTGGGCGAATACACCCTGGGAATGGAAACGCTGTACTCCCTTCCTGGCTGTCGGGTGGACCGGGTGACCCACGATGGCTCGGCGGATGTTGTCCTCACAGTGCGCCTGGAGGGCACGGGAGCGCGATGCCCCTCATGCCAGACGCCCAGTGCCTCGGTGCATGGCAGCTACGTCCGGCACCCGGCAGACCTGCCCTCCGCCGGGCGTGTCGTCCAACTTGAAATCCGCGTGCGGCGCTTTTGCTGTCGAAACCCGGAATGCTCTCGCCGCACATTCGCGGAGCGGCCGGTGCGCCTGCTGTCGGCTCGGGCTCGGCAGACACGTCGGCTCGCCACTGCGCAGTGCGCCGTTGCAATCACCGCGGGTGTAACGGGCCGGGGTAATGGATCGCAGTCGGGTCGGCCAAGCTGTTCGTAGCCGGGTCGGCCAAGCGGATCGCCCCAGGGTCGGCCAAGCGGATCGCCCGCCGGAGCAGTGGGTGCGGCGGTCGACTCAGGGCGGAGGCAGTCAGAAGAAACGTGGCCAGTGGGCGGGCTGAGTCCCTACCTGGCCGGTCATCCCATGCATCCTCGCGCCCCACCGAGCACCGCCGGAGCGGTGTGCGGAGGGGCGCGCGCGGATGAGTTACCGGAGAGTCGACATGGACAGGTTGAGAGAGCTGGTGCGGCTGCACCGGAT
>NZ_RAWA01000191.1 GCF_003611675.1 Corallococcus sp. CA053C | reverse complement strand
GTTCCCGGGGGGGCTGCGGGTCGAGCGGTACAAGGGCATCTATCTCTTCACGGACGAAGCGGGCCGGGAGCTGCGCAGCGACGAAGTCCCGGGAGTGCGAGCGGCACGAGGCGAGCCGGTACACGCGGCGCCCGTCGTCTGGCACACGCCCACGGGAAGGTACTCCCTGCTGGTGGAGGCAGTGCCGCTGCCCGCCCAGCACGGCCATCCCGCCACGGTGTTGCTGGCGCACCAGGACGTGAGCGAGCTGCGAAAGACGCAGGCCCAGCTCCAGCACGCGGTGTCCCTGAGGGACGAGTTCCTGGCGGTGGCGTCGCACGAGTTGAAGACGCCGCTGACGCCCTTGCAGCTCAAGCTCCAGTCGCTGGTGAAAGACGCAAGGACGGCCCCGTCGCTGGAGGTGTTGCGAGAGCGTGTGGTGCGCACCGCGGAGACCGTCTCCGGGCAGGTCCGGAAGATGACGGCGCTCATCAACGACCTGCTGGAAGTCACACAGTTCACGGGCCCGGCAGCGCCGCTGCAGTTGGAGAACGTGGACCTGACCACGGTGGTGCGGGGGGTGGTGGAGCAGTGGAGGCCCCAGGCGGCGAAGGCGGGCTGCGAGCTGGTGGTCGAAGCGGCCCCTGGCGTGGTGGGCCACTGGGACCGTCACCGGCTGGAGCAGGTGACGACCAGCCTGCTGTCCAACGCGCTGAAGTACGGCGCGGGGAGCCCGGTGACGCTGCGGGTGGAGAAGACAGACGGAAAGGCCCGGCTGACCGTGAAGGACGAGGGCATCGGCATCGCGCCGGGAGCCCTCCTGACCATCTTCGAGAAGTTCACCCGCGCCGTCTCCACCCGGCACTACGGAGGCCTGGGGTTGGGCCTCTTCATCACGAGACAGATTGTGGAAGCGCACCACGGAAGACTGTGGGCGGAGAGCGAGCCCGGGCAGGGGGCCACGTTCATCGTGGAGTTGCCCATGACGGACTCAACGATCTGACTTGAGCGCCATGAGCAGCTCCTGTGGGTGCGTCCCTTCGCGACCTTGGTGGAGTTGCGGCAGGCTCTGTTGGACGGGGCCCCCAACGTGGGACCGGGGCGCGTGCCGCGACTCGGACGTGGTTCCGTTACCGTAACATCACGGTTTCTTCCTACCCTTGCTAGAGGCCTCGCCGGGCTTCGTCGCGCCGCGCGTCATCGCACCGCTATCAAGTCGCTTCGTCTCCTCCACGACGCGATCGAAGTCTGAGACGAACTCAGCATCTTGCCGCTTTCGGTAGACGTCGTATTCGCCTTCTGCCTTGAGCTTCGCTTCGAGGGCGCTCACCTTTCCCTTGTCCGCGAGGATGGGATAGCTCGACAGATCAAGGAAGCTGTTCAGGAACGTCGCCCAGTCAGCCATCTTCATCAGGATGCCGCGCTGGGCGCGGTTCTCGGCGAGATCAAGGTACGCGGACACGATGCGGTTCAGCTCCCTGACGTGCGCCTCCCCCAGGTAGTTCTTCGCGACGGTGACATCGGACTTCAGGACCTTGCCGTGCGGCGCGTGCTTCCACGTCGTGAGGCCCATGTAGAGCCTGGTCGCGTCCGCCGAGGCGTAGATCAGCTCCGCGGCGGTCTGTCCGGTGATTGCCCAGTGCAGCTTGTTCTGCACGGTCGCGAAGAATTCTCGCGTCAGTGGAGCGTGCGCGTCGTAGTCGATCGCGAGCGCATAGAGGTCGGTGATCTTCTGGTAGAAGCGCCGTTCACTCGCGCGGATCTCCCGGATCCGTTCGAGCAGCTCGTCGAAGTAGTCCTTGCCGAAGAGCGTCTTGCCCTGCTTCAGGCGCTCGTCATCGAGAACGAAGCCCTTGAGCATGAACTCGCTCAGAGTCTTCGTGGCCCAGATGCGAAACTGAGTTGCCTGGTAGCTGTTGACCCGATACCCGACGGCGATGATCGCGTCGAGGTTGTAGAAACGGGTCTTGTAAGTCTTTCCGTCCGCGGCAGTTGTTTCCAAAATGGAAATAACTGAAGCCTCCGCGAGCTCCCCCGACTCGAAGATGCCCTTCAGGTGCTTGTTGATGGCGGGCACTCCGACCCCGAATAGCGCTGCCAGTGCCTTCTGCGTGAGCCACGCGGTTTCGTCCCGGAAGAGCACGCCGACCTTCACCGCCCCATCGGGCGCGGTGTAGAGCAGGAACTCGGACTCGCGTAGGGCCAGATCGGTCATGACTGCGTCTCGCTCTGCATGGGGACAGGTGGCATTGGCCGGTCCTGTGCAATCCTTGCCATCAGCGGATTCCCGATGGAGCGCCTGCGAACCGCTGGTTGGCGATGAGGCGATGGACGACGCCCTCCGCGGAGAACTCCGACCAGCGGGCAGCGTGTTGTTCCTTGGAGAGAACGGTCAGGTCGTCTGTCTGGCGCGTGCCTCGCGCGTTTTGGTCGAGCCCGGTTTGCACAGCGATGCCTCCGACCTCCGTGAGCACGTACTGATTGTGCATCTTGACACCGGCAACACCCTTGCCCCAAGCAAGCGCGCGAACGATCACGCCCGTCTGCAAGAGCGGTCCGAGTCGGCTTTCACACGCGGCGAGCTTGTTCTTCGCCACGTCGCGCTCGGTCATCTGGCGGCCCTGAATTCGTGAGGCCTGTTCAACCTCCTCAGGGCGAACTGCGAAATGAATCTGCACCTGAAAATCGCCTACACTCCGACGCTGCTGCGCAGCGAGCAGATACGCTTTCATCGGCTCAAAGAAAGACGTATCGTCTGCATCGAAGTACGGATCCACGAAACGCACCTGGGCTGCGCAGCGAAGGAGCGGCGCAAGCGCGGTCGCGAGCTCTTTGGTCTGTCTTACAACAGGCGCAGCAGGCGGCGTCCAGGCTGGGAAGTCCTGCTCACCAAGCCGGTCCACGGCGACCACGTGCGCACTCACTACTCCGGACGAGCGCACGAGGATTCCACCGAATGGAAACTGACCGTGCTCGCGAGTCGCGGCATTGAGCCACGTCTCACCATCGAGGAGCTTGCCGCTTCGACGCGTGCCTGTGTCCTGAAGGTGCCGAAGCAGGACTTCGATCTTCTTCCGGGCGCTCTGCCACTGAGCGGTTTCTTCATCAGGAACGCTGGTTTGAAAAGCGCTCATGACGAGATTTGCCCACGCCGTCGCCGGAAACGCACAAGCAACGCGCCGATGTCCCAAGCCTACCTGGCAGAGGACGGGATAGGCGACGCGGGGGTCGTGCCATGTCGCAACCAGTTCCGGCTCCAACGCGAAGTCGTAGATCACGTTCCGTAGACCTCCGCGAACCTCTCGTCGAAGAATCCCTTGGGCCAGCGGTCCGTGAACTCGCCGCGCTCATCGACGTGCAGTCGATGGATGCGCACGCCCTCCGACGAACTCTCGACGTAGAGAACGCTGAGCTTGTCCGCCGTGAACGCCAGTGAGCCTTCTGCAAGTTTATTGTCGGTGGTCTCGCGGATACGGCGCAGGAGCCTCAAGATGAGGTGCTCGCTGTGGGTCTCGACGAGCACCGCGCGGCGTCCGCGATCGCGGGTGGCAGCATCAATGAACAAATCACCGAGACCGACCTGCACCGCAGGGTGCACATGGATCTCCGGCTGCTCGATGAGGGACAGGCCCGCCCGCGCTTCTAGCGCCGCGACCACGACGGGGATGATCTGCGAGACGCCTGCCCCCACTTCGGACGGGAGAACCAGTGAGCCAGCACCTGTGTCAAGGAGCAGGCGACGTACCGCCTTGCCGACGTGACCGTCGGACAACAGCTCGGCGTCGGCGGTGCGATCGAACAACTGCTGGACCACCACCTGGCAACCCGCGCCAAGCCGTCGGAGCCAGAGGTTTGTGCGCTCGACCAAGCTCGCGCGATCCGCGAGCAGGAGGTCCCACGCCGCAAGACCGTCTGCCCAACTCGTGATACGGCCGGCCCGCTCGTAAAGAAAGCCGCGCGGAGGGATCGTCCGGAGCGGACCGATGTAGAGCGCGTCTCGTAGGGACGCCACGAGCTGCGCGGTTGTTCCGAGCACGACCATTTCAAGGAAGGTTCGAACCTGTGCGGAAGCCGCCGCCTTCTCATCGCTGTCGTCACCGAACGAGATCACCCGTAGCGGCTCGCTTGACGAAGGAAGAGCAGAGATACGAGACCTCGAGATGGCAAATACCGGAAGCGAGCGTCCGTCGCCGAAACCCGAGCCGTCGCCGAGCCCATCACCCGATCCGGAGCCACCGCCGTAGCCCCCCCTTCCTCCTCTAGCGCTCGATGAAGCACCTCCTCAGGCACGGCAATCTGCAGCCACGCGTCTGAGATCTCCCGGGCACCTTCGGCGATGAGGGGGTGCCCAAGGTTCACGCGAGCATTCAATGGCTCGCCTTCGCGGAGTGTCACTCCGGTCTCAAGCCACACGAGTGGCTCCGAGTCTCCTCCAACACCGATAATGGCGCGCTCGACGAGTGGCCCTCGGAACGTCGCCGTGGTCCGGAGCCTGATCGTCAGCTCCAACCACGCTGACTCGACCTCGTCGTCAAGATCAGGGAACGGGAAGTCTGCTAAGTCGCGCCCGAATCTTTCGAGCCCACCAAGCGTCGCGAACTCAGCCCTCAACGTAATGGCACGGTTCGCCTCGTGCCGGTGAACGAGCCGCGCGAAGCCTCCGAGTTCGAGCACGTTGCCGCCCAGTTCTGTCCGATCGATGTCGGCAGTGCCGCGTTCAAGAAGCTCGTGCAGATAAAGCAACGCCTGAAGCACAGTGCTCTTGCCCGCACTGTTCGCTCCGAAGAGGAGCGTAAGCGGAGCAAAGTCGATGCGCTGCCGCACAGCGATGCCCTTGAAATTTTCAAGCTCAAGTCCCTGGATCATGCGCCTCCGCCTTTGATCGCCCCTGTCCGGAGCCCTCCCCTGAAAGCTTCACGCCCAAGCACGCCGAAGAGTTCGTCAGTGAGGGAACTCCTCTCCTGCTGGTTGTCGCGCGACTCATTGATTTTCGAAACAAATTTAACGTATCTGTCCTGCAGTGGCGTCGGCGGAATGAGCACTGGAAACGCCTTCAACTGCGACATATTGATCGTCGCGATTCCCGTCGTCTGTTTCGCCGCGCGGAGAAAGTAGCGCTTTCCTCTCTCACTCCCAATGATCGCGCTCAGGTATTCGGCGCGAACAGCAGGTCCAGGGCGTACGCGAAATATGTGGTTCTGATGAATGCAGCCAGGCACTTCTTCTCGCCAGACGGTCCCACGTCCCAGCTTGTCCGGGTCGCCACCTTCAGTAAGCAGGACATCGCCGTACATCAGCCTATAACGGCGACCATCCTCCACAGAAACAGTGATTGTCTTCACCTCACTCAGGACGAGGTGACCGTCCTGTACATTCGCAACACGCATGTACGGAAGTGTGACCAGTTCCTGGCCATCATATCGCTTGCCCTTCGTGACCCCTGAAGCCGATTCGGCCAGCTCTCCCAAGGGCTTCACGTCCCACCCCTTCGGGTTCGTCACCGGGTCGCCGAACATTTCCAAGAATGCCGAGCGCTGCAACTCCTCGGTGAGCGCAATAGCCTCAATTCGCTTGCGTCGGATGGCATCGGCCTTGTCAAGGATGCCGGCGATGCGGCACTGCTCGGCAACTGGGGGCAATGGGACCTTGAGCGCGTTAAGTTTCACTGCCGGAAAGTGAGCTATGGTTGCTTTATTTCCGTCCTTCGCGAAGGTTCCTCGGCGAGCGGCATGCTCCATGAAACGTTGGAGAAACCGCGTATCCAATTGATTGTCGCATGGACGCACACGCATCAAAGCCTTCTGAAAGAACACCCCAGGCAGGTCATGCTCAACGACGGCGGACCGTCCCGGCTCCCCTCCCTCGCAAACCAAAAGGTCTCCCTGCCTAAGGTCGAACTTTGCCTGATCGGCTTCATCGAAATCCATCTCAACAAGGTCAGACAACTCGATCCGCCCCCATTGGACATTCACGTTGCGCAAATACGGGAAACTCCATGCGGCGGTCCGCGCTTTGGGAGAAAGCATCTTCCCTAGCTGGACGTGCGCGACTGTCCCCAGCGGTACGAAAGGCCAAGTCACAGCATCGCCTCCAACTCCGCGAGGTCCTTTGTAATCACCGCTTCAAGGCTCCGCAGTTTCGCGATGATCTTCTTAGGAGGCTCGTATTTTACTTCCTCGTGCTTCGTCTCCTTGTAGCGGTTGATCGAGAGGTCGAAGTCTTTCGCCTCGATCTCCTGTACTGGCACCATGAAGTGCTTCGCCGTTCGGTCGGTGTCCTTCTTCGCGCTCTTCTTGTGCCAGCAGACCAGCGCATCGGGTAGGTCGTTCTCGCTCACCGCGTCGCGCTTGTCGTCGAGCGAGTACCCATCAGCTCCGACGTCGTAGAAAAACACGTTGTCCGTCTTGCCGCCCTTCGTGAACACAACGATGGCAGTGGACACCCCGGCGTAGGGCTTGAACACGCCTGAGGGTAGCGAAAACACGGCCTCAAGCTGGTTTTCCTTCACGAGCAATTGTCGAAGCGCTGTGTGCGCCTTCGAAGAACCGAAGAGCACGCCATCCGGTACGATGGTGGCGCTACGACCGCCCTTTTTCAGCATGCGCAAGATCAGCGCCATGAACAGCAACTCGGTCTTCTTGGTCTTCACGGCCTGAGTAAGCGTCGGATGAACATCTCCTTCGTCGAGGCTCCCCTTGAACGGAGGATTGGCGAGGATGACGTCGAAGCCACCGGTCGCCTGCTTGCCGAACTTCTCGGGGAACGAGTTCGACAGTGTGTCCTGGTAATGGATGTCCGGGTTGTCGACACCGTGAAGCATGAGGTTCATCGACGCGATGCGGAGCATGGTCGAATCAAAGTCAAAGCCGTGGAACATGCCGCTCTGGATGTGCGCGCGGTACGGCTCAAGCAGATCTCCGGTGTACAGGGTCTCGCCGTTCTCGCCCTTGAGCGTCCCCTTCGCCGAGCTGTACGTCTCAAGCAGGTACTGCATTGCGCCGACAAGGAAACCAGCAGTGCCGCACGCGGGGTCGCCGATCGTCTCGGTGGGCTTCGGCTCGAGCAACTCCACCATGAAGCGGATGATGTGGCGCGGTGTTCGGAACTGACCGTTGATGCCAGCCGTCGTCAGCTTGCTAAGCAGGTACTCGTAGAGGTCGCCCTTGGCGTCGCCCTCGGTGATCGGCAGCTTTTCGATTATGTTCACGGCCGACACAAGGAGGCTCGGCTTCTGAACCATGAGCTGAGCGTCCTGCATATACTCGGCGAAGGTTGTGCCGCCGTTGAGCTTACGGAAGTGCGGGAACACCTCGTCACGCACCACGCGGAGCATCTCTCCCGCATCCCTCTGCTTGAAGTTCTTCCAGCGGCGCGGATCGTCCTTGCCCGAAAAGCGCCCGTGAAATGGCTTCTTCGTTCGCTCTGCCCGGCGCTCGCCGGTGGTTTCCATCACGTCGAGCAGACGCGCGAACATCAGGAACGAGATCTGCTCGATGACCGTGAGCGGATTGGTAATTCCGCCAGTCCAGAACTCAGCCCAAAGCTTTTCAATGTCGCTCTTCTGCTGATTGGTCAGTGTGCTCATGATGCCTGGCTCGTGGGGGGGCGGTCGCTGAGGGGCACCCGCTTCGGGTCGAAGACGCTCAAGATGGCAAGAAGCTCATCGACGTCACCGGGGTTGGTGAAAATGCCTTCCATGCTCTCCGCGTGGAGGGTCGTGAAGGGCGGTTCGTAGAGGCGCTCAAGTTCGATGCCGCCATTCTGCGCGATGTGGTTCTGCAATACCTGCAGGAAACGAAGCTGCTGAGCCGAGAGCCGTGGATGCTTGTGGACGAAGTCAGTGAATGCCTGCTCCACCGCCAGCGCATCAAGGCCGACCAGTCCGCGAAACACCGTGAACAAGGAGCGTCGCGTTTCCGGATCGTGCCCCACGAGGTGCTTCACATTCGCCTTGTCGTCGACCGAGAGGACGAGTTTGGCGAGTTCCTCAAGTTCGTCGTCCCGCACGGCATTACCCGTCCGAATCCGCTGCAAGACGGCGTTCTGCGCGAAGTGGTCCCGCAGTACGGACTCGACGCGCCGCTTGTATTCGACGAGGTCAAGGCCTTCGAGTCGGGGGATGTACGTCTCCGACGTGAACTCTGCGTCATCGACATCGAAGACCTGCGCCGCGACGCGAGTTGTCGGGGTCGGTTGCTGGTACTTCATGATTCCGCGCAGCTCGCGGCGAAGGCCCTCGATTTGATGGACCTCGACCGAGGCCCAGAAATCCTTGCTCCGGACCTGCTTGATCGAGTCCGCGCGTGCCTTGACCGGGTTCTGGTTCTTGGCCAGGAGTTCCACGGCTTCCTCGACGCGGTCGCGAAGGTCCTGCACCTTCGGTGCATTCGGTCCGCCCTTGACCAGCTCGACTTCAAGCCGCGTCATGAGCAGGTCGAAACGGTAGGCATCCTCGTCACCCCGAATGCTGCGCAGGTGTTGAAGGGGGGCCGCGATGGACAAGAGGTCCGCCTTCGTCGCTGCGGCGAAATGGTGGACGCGGTCGCCGTCGGTGAGCATCTCCAGCTCACGCCACTTTTCGCGCGCGTCGATGCTGTTCGTGTCGCGGACGGCGCGAACGTCCCCGATGATGAGCGCGGCGGCGGCCTCGAAAGTCGGCTGGTCCATCTGATCAAGTCCCGCCTGAGCCAGCTCGACGCGCGACTCGAACAGGTGTTGGAGCAGCGACTTCTGCGGCGAGGGCTGCGTCTCCTTGTACTTCTCGTCGAAGAACCAGAAGTTCGACCAGTGGTCGAAGATGAGGAACTCGGCCTTGTCCCGTCCCGGACCGAAGAGGTCTTTGCGGAGCCGCGTGCCGCGCCCGATCATCTGCCAGAACTTCACGTAGGACTTCACCGGCTTGGCGAAGACGAGATTCACGAGTTCCGGCACGTCGATGCCCGTGTCGAGCATGTCGACCGAGATGGCGATCGTAAGCGCGTTGTCAGGGTTCTTGAAGTCATCGATGAGCTGATCGGCCTTGGGCTCCTGGTTGTCGATCACGCGGCAGAAGGCCGAGCCATACTGTGGGTACATCTCCGAAAAGACGTCCGCGAGATGCACGGCATGGACGTGGTTCCTCGCGAAGACGATGGTCTTGCCGACGTGGCTTCCGGTCGCTTCGCGGAGACCTTCCTCCATCAAAGAACGCCAGATGAAGCGCGTCGTGTCTCGGTTGAAGACGTGCTTGTCGATGTCGTTGGCGTCGTAGTCCACCTGCTGAGCAGCGGGCTCCTGGTCCTCCAGCTGCTCGCGCTGCTCCTGGCTCATTTGCGTGTAGCGCAGACCTTTCTCGCGGAACTGGCTGCTGAAGGAGCGAACACGGAAAGGCGAGAGGAAGGGTGGCTTCGACCCTACCGCATCCTCGAAACTGAAATGCGAGGTCGGATCGTGGTCCTCGCAGCCGAAAAGGGCGTAGGTGTTGTGCTCAATGAACCGGACCGGCGTGGCAGTGAGCCCGACTTGAAGCGCATCGAAGTATTTGAAGAGTGCGCTGAACTTCTTGTAGATGCTGCGATGTGACTCGTCGGCGATGATCAGGTCGAAGAAGCCAACGTCGAAGTCCTCGTAGCACTTCATCATCGCTGGATAGGTGGCGAGGTAGATGCGCTTCTCGCGGTCGCTGGAGGTCGTGCTGTCCACGACGACCCGCGGTTCGCCTGGCATGAACTCCTTGAAGACCCGGTCCGCTTGCTTTCGAAGTTCTCGCCGATCGCAGACGAACAGGATGCGCTTCACCCAGCCGGCGCGCATGAGCACATCACAGAGCGAGATGGCGACGCGGGTCTTGCCGGTTCCCGTCGCCTGAACAAGCAGTGCCTTGCGGAAGTGAGACGAGAACCGCTCACCGACGCGCTTCACCGCCTCGAGCTGATACATGCGGTTGGCGATGGCGAGGTTCGGCTCGACAGTCGCCAACGGCTTCTTATTCGTCCTCTGGTGGGTGAGGTACTCGAGGCTGTCCTTCGAGTAGAAGCCGTAGACCTTGCGGACCGGGTAGTCCCGCGAGTCGTCCCACAAGAAGATGTCGATGCCGTTCGTGAAGAAGATGACCGGGCGCACGCCGGTCTCCTTCTCCAGGCACACGGCGTACATGCGGGCCTGCTCGGCACCCACGCGTGCGTCCTTCGCCGTCTTCTTCGCCTCAATGACGGCGAGGGGCTTTCCGTCATCGCCGTACAGCACGTAGTCGGCAAGGCCCTCGCCTGACGCCGTTGGCATGGTCGAGAGCCGAACCTCCTGATGGACCTCCTCCGTGTTCACGCCGTTCGCGCCGACGTTCCACCCGGCGGCAAGCAGCGCTTGGTCGATCAGGCGGCGGCGGGTGGTCGCCTCGTTGAACTGGAGGACGGAAGCGACCTTCTGCCCCTCCTCCTTGAGGTGTGCGAGTTCGGTCGCGTGCTCGGTGGCGGCACGCTCCGCGTCGAGCCGTTTGCGCGTCTCCTCGCTGAGCGAAAGAAGGACCGACTCGTACTTCGCTTCTGCAAGGCGCAGCTTCTCGAGTGCATCCTTGGCCTTGCTGGAGCCTACCGGCTCCGGTGGCGGCGCCGAGTACTTGGGCGCGGCCAGAGGATCGCCACCGTCAATCTGAACGTGGAACCAACGCGCGATGTCGAAGAGTTGGTAGAGGCAATCGAGCGAAAGCTGGCTCGTGATGGGACGTCGAGGGTGGGCAGCGTGATTGCCCGCCTTCCGCACCGCGTGAAGCTTGTTTTGGACGACCTCGGGGACGGACTGCCGGAAGGGCTCTGCGGTCATCAGGTCGTTGAGGTTGTCCGAAAGCGGCGGGCGCAAGCGATACGCCTCGTAGAGCATGGTGACGGCATGCTCGACGAAGCTGCGCTGCTTGATGAGTGAGCCCGCCGGGTCATCGTGTGCGTAGCGCTCCGCGAAGCCCGCGAGGTCGGCGAGCACGGCACGCTTGGCACGCAGGAACTCGAAGTTCTGCGACTTCATGTACGCGCTCTCCGTGCCGACCATGTCGGCGCTCTTTTCAATGGCCGTGCCATCAACCTTGGACCTCGTACTTCGCGAGCCAGTTCGTGAGCGTCTGGTAGCTGGGGAGCCCCACGAGTTCCGCAGCCCGGGTCTTGTTGCCGTGCGCTTCGTCCATCGCGCGCTGCAAGTAGCTGCGAGCGACGTCTTTCAGCAATTCAGGCAGGTTGAAGCCGCCACCAAGCGGTTTCGCGAGCAGATCCTGTCGCACGACGGTCGCCACGGGGAGCAGGGCCTCGCGGACGTCCTCCGATGAGATCGCCGCGCCATCGCTCCAGATCGCGGCACGCCGCAAGGTGTTCAGGAGTTCACGCACATTGCCCGGCCACAGGTGCGCCACCAGAAGATTCCGTGCGCCAGCAGAAAGCTTCTTCTCCCTGTAGCCAGGCTCCGCAGCGGCTTCGCGGTTCACCTGGTCCAAGAGGTGATCCACGAGCCCCCCGAGGTCCCCGGTCCGCTCACGGAGCGGCGGGATCTTCAGGACCGCGACAGCGAGGCGGTAGAAGAGGTCTTCGCGGAACCTGCCCGCGGCGATCTCCTCGGTGAGCGTCCGGTGGGTGGCGGCGACTATGCGGACATCGACCTTGAAGGGCTTGGTGGCGCCGAGGCGGACGACCTCACCTTCCTGGACCGCGCGCAGCAACTTCACCTGCGCGGGGCCTGGCAGTTCGCCCAGTTCGTCGAGAAAGAGGGTGCCGCCGTCAGCGGCCTCGAAGTAGCCCTTGCGCGGCTGCTTCGCGTCCGTGAAGGCGCCCTTCTCGTGGCCGAAGAGCTCGGACTCGATGAGTTCGCCCGGGATGGCGCCACAGTTCACCGCGACGAAGGGGCGCTCCCGCCTCGTGCTCGCGCGGTGGATGGCTCGCGCGAACATCTCCTTGCCGGTGCCTGACTCGCCCTCGATGAGCACGGGGACGTTGCGAATCGCGACGCGGCGCGCGCGTTGGATGAGACGCGCCATGACCCGGCTCCGATGGATGATGTCGGCGAACTCTGGCGCCTCTGGCGGCTCCGCGGCACTGGCCTGGCGGAGCCGTTCGTCCTGCTCACGCAGGAGGTCGGGAATGAAGTCCGCGGAGATGTCGAAGGGCACCGAAGCGGTGCGCACTCCATGGTCCTTCGACGACTCGATCAGCTCTGCCGGGAAGCGCGTCTTGCCAAGGAGGATCCAGACTGCGGCCATGGCCGGCGTGCCTGGGCTCAGGTGGAAGGCGAGTGCGACGTCACGCGGTCGCTCCCCGAGCGCACGCTGCACACCGCGTACGGCGGCTTCGTGGATTTCGCCGAACTGCGTGGGGCCGCTCAGCTGCTCGTACACGACTTCGAGCCGCGCATTCGTTCTGGCCCGAAGCCACTTCAGGTACGGCGTGACAGCGCGCTCCTCGTAGTCCGAGAGCAGGAAGGCCTCGTCGAAGGGACGAGCATCCAGTGCCTGCGCGATGGGACCCAAACCCACCTGGTCACTCTCGGAGGGGGCTCGAAGGTCGGTCCTGCCGACCCAGGCGACGAGGACTTTGCGCACAGCCACAAAGTACAAGACCTCTTACCCAGGAACAAGACAGCTTACTGGCAGCCCAAGAGCCAACTGGCTGAAACCACCTGCCACGTTCCTAGCGGAACGGGCGCCTCGGAGCTGGCACGTCCGATGCTGTGGCGCTCTGCCATGACAAACATGACTCGCACCACGCAGCTCAAGGCCTCCGTTGTCCTCGCCACCGAGGAAGTCGCCGCCGAGGTGCGCGACCGACGCCCCGACAGCCTCGCCCTGTTCGGCGAACTCGACGAGGAGCAGCGCGAGCAGCTGGTCCTCGACGCGTGGAGCATTGGTCTCAGGGCGCTCCACAATGCTCATGCCGCAGCACAGGAGTCGAAGCTGAAGGACGTGGGCCAGGCGCTCGTTTCGGACATCGACCGCCAGCTTCGTGGCCATGTCGAACAGCAGCAGGCAACGATGTCCGCCGTCCTCGCCCGCTTCTTCGACCCGAACGACGGGCAGGTCACCCAGCGCCTCGCAGCGTTCGTGGATGACCAAGGCGTCCTCGCGAGGCTGCTCGAAAGGTACCTCGGGCCACGAAACAGCGTGCTCACCGAATCGCTCGCGCGGCAGGTTGGCGAGACGAGCCCCCTCTTCAAGAAGCTCAGCCCCACCGAGAGCGATGGGCTGGTGAAGGTGCTCGAGGGGCAGCTCCGAGTGGTCATGAACCAGGGCCATGCCGAGCTGGTGCGCGCGCTCGACCCCCTCGCAGAGGACGGCGCCGTCGCGCGGTTTCTGCGCAGCCTGCGTGAGGAACTGAAGGGGGCGGACGAGGATCGGCAGAGCCAGCTGTCGGCGGCTCTTGCCGCTCTCGACGCGAACGATGAAGGCTCGCTTCTGAGCCGCCTCGTGCGGGAAACCCATCGCGCCCGCGAGGAAGTGTTGTCGGCCGTGAATCCGGATGCACCCAACTCGCCCATGTCACTGATGAAGTCGAGCCTCACGCGACTGTTCCAAGAGCAGGCTACGGCGCAGACCGAGCTCGCCAGACAGCAGGAGGTGCGGCAGGCACGATTCGAGAAGGAGGTCAGCGAGGCGCTCGTCCGTATCGAGACCAGACGCACCCAGGATCAGAAGGGCACCCGTGGCGGGCTCGACTTCGAGGACGCGGTGACCTCGTTCGTTCGCGCCGCTACGCAGAGCGCACCCTGCGTATTCGATGTGACGGGTGCGACCGCTGGCATCGGCCGGTGCAAGAAGGGAGACGCCATCCTGAGGTTCACGGGCGAAAGCGCGTTCGCCGGCGCCGGAGTGGTCTTCGAGGCGAAGCGCGATGCCGCCTACACCGTGCAGAAAGCAATCGACGAACTCGACGCAGCACGCAAGAACCGCGACGCCGTGGCGGGCGTCTTCGTGATGGCGCGCTCCCACGCAATCGAGGTCTTCCCCCGCTTCGCGCGCTACGGAAGCAACGTCCTCGTGACCTGGGACGACCAGGATCCCGCGACGGACGCCTACCTCCATGCGGCCGTGCTCCTCGGGATGGCGCTGGTCACGCGAAGCCGCACCACTGGCGAGGCGGGCGACATCGCCGCGCTGCGCGACGTCGAGGCACGCATCGAAGCCGAGCTCTCCCGACTCGAGAAGATGGAGAAGCACAGCGATGCCATCCGCAAGAATGTGGATGGGCTCAGCGACGAAATCCGCAAGGCACAGAAGGCCCTCGACCTGCTGCTGAGGAAGGCCCAGAGCACCCTGCGGGCGCTGAACGTCGAGTTGCACGATGAGGGCGCGGAGAGCGCCTCACCCATCGCTCTCCCACGGGGCTCGTTCGAGCGCGCCGTGCAGACCCTTTGCAGCGGGGAGGCGGCGTGAAAGCGGCACGCGGAGGAGCGGGCAACACCCGCTCCCCCGGGATGAAACCTAACGACGGCCGCCCGGCGGGATGCCCTTCTCGCCGTACAGGTACTCCTGCAACGGCTTCACCGCGAGGTCCGAGCGCTTCAGCGACTCCAGCGCGCCCACCGCCATGCGCGCCGCCTGCACCGTCGTGTAGTACGGCACCGAGTGCATCAACGACTCACGGCGGATGGAGAAGCTGTCGCTGATCTCCTGCTTGCCGAAGGTGGTGTTGATGACCAGGACGATCTCCCCGTCGACAATCTTGTCGACGATGTTCGGCCGGCCCTCCTTCACCTTCTGCACCAACTGGGACTCGATGCCCTTCGTCTGCAGGTAGCCGTGCGTGCCGGCCGTGGCCGTCAGCGTGAACCCCATCGCGCGCAGGCGCCTGGCCAGGTCCACCACCGCGGGCTTGTCCTCGTCCTTCACGGAGATGAACACCCTGCCCGCCTTCGGCAGCTTCACTCCCGCCGCGAGCTGGCTCTTGGCGAACGCCGACGCGTAGTCGTCCGCGATCCCCATCACCTCGCCCGTGGACTTCATCTCCGGGCCCAGAATCACATCCACCCCGGCGAAGCGCGCGAACGGGAAGACGCTCTCCTTCACCGCCACGTGCTTGAACTCCGGCTCCTCCGTGCGGCCCAGCTCCTTCAGCGTCTTGCCCACCATGCAGAGCGCGGCGATCTTCGCCAACGGCACGCCCGTCGCCTTGGAGATGAACGGCACCGTGCGGCTCGCACGCGGGTTCACTTCCAGGATGTAGATGGTCTTCCCCTGGATGGCGAACTGCACGTTCATCAGCCCCACGACGCCCAGCTCGCGCGCCATGGAGATGGCCTGGTCCTTCATCCGCTCCACCAGGTCCGGCGACAGCGAGTGCGGCGGCAGCGTCGCGGCCGCGTCACCCGAGTGCACGCCCGCCTCCTGGATGTGCTCCAGCACGCCGCCAATCAACACCTGCCCCGTGCGGTCCGCGACCAGGTCCAGGTCCACCTCGATGGCGTCCTTCAGGAAGCGGTCGATCAGCACCGGGTGCTCCGGCGATGCGCTCACCGCCTCGCGCATGTAGCGCTCCAGGCTGACCGCGTCGTACACGGTCTCCATCGCGCGCCCGCCCAGCACGTACGACGGCCGCACCATCACCGGGTAGCCGATGCGCTCGGCCACCTTGAAGGCCTCCGCGTGGCTGCGCGCCACCCCGTTCTCCGGCTGCGTCAGGCCCAGCTTCTCGATCAGCTTGGAGAACTTCTCGCGGTCCTCCGCGCGGTCGATGGCCTGCGGCGACGTGCCAAGAATCGGCAGCCCCGCCTGCTCCAGCGGCACGCTCAGGCGCAGCGGCGTCTGCCCGCCGAACTGCACGATGGCGCCCACCGGCTTCTCACGCTGGGACACCTCGAGCACGTCTTCAATCGTCAGCGGCTCGAAGTAGAGGCGGTCCGACGTGTCGTAGTCCGTGGACACCGTCTCCGGGTTGCAGTTGACCATCACCGTCTCGTACCCGGCCTCGCGCAGCGCGAAGGCCGCGTGCACGCACGCGTAGTCGAACTCGATGCCCTGGCCGATGCGGATGGGACCGCTGCCCAGGATCAGCACCTTCTGCCGGTCCGTGGGCGGCGCCTCGTCCTCCTCCTCGTAGGTGGAGTACAGGTAGGGCGTGTACGCCTCGAACTCCGCGGCGCAGGTGTCCACCCGCTTGAACACGGGCCGGATGCCGCGCGCGTGCCGGTGCGCTCGCACCTCCTCCTCCGGGTAGCCCAGCAGGTTGCCCAGGTACTTGTCGGAGAAGCCGTGCGACTTCGCCTGCCGGAGCACGTCGTCCGGGAGCTGATCCAGCCGGCCGTGGTCCGCCAGCATCTGCGCCTCGTGCACCAGCGCTTCGATGTGCCGCAGGAACCACGGGTCGATGCGCGACAGCTGGTGCACCTGATCCACCGTCATGCCCTCGCGGAACGCCTGGGACACGAACCACGGCCGCTCCGGCCGGGGCACGCGCAGGCCCTCGCGCAGCACCTTCTCCCGCTCCTCCTTCTCCGTGGGCAGCTCCGGCGACTCCAGGCCCACGCGCCCCAGCTCCATGGAGCGCAGCGCCTTCATGTACGCCTCGGGGAAGGTGCGGCCAATGGCCATCACCTCGCCCACCGAACGCATGCTCGTCGTCAGCGTGCGGTCCGCCTTGGGGAACTTCTCGAAGTTGAAGCGAGGCACCTTCACCACCACGTAGTCCAGCGTCGGCTCGAAGGAGGCCGGCGTGTCGCGGGTGATGTCGTTGCGCAGTTCGTCCAGCGTGTAGCCCAGCGCCAGCTTCGCGGCGATCTTCGCGATGGGGTAGCCCGTCGCCTTGGACGCCAGCGCGCTGGAACGCGACACGCGCGGGTTCATCTCGATGACGACCATGCGGCCGTCCTGCGGGTGGATGCCGAACTGGATGTTGGAGCCGCCCGTCTCCACGCCAATCTCGCGGATGATGGCGAGCGACGCCTGCCGCATGCGCTGGTACTCGCGGTCCGTCAGCGTCTGCGCGGGCGCCACGGTGATGGAGTCACCAGTGTGCACGCCCATCGGATCCAGGTTCTCGATGGAGCAGATGATGATGACGTTGTCCGCCGAGTCGCGGACCACCTCCAGCTCGTACTCCTTCCACCCGAGCACGCTCTCCTCGACGAGGATGGTGGAGGTGGGGCTCGCCTTGAGGCCCGAGCGGCAGATGGCCTCGAACTCCTCGCGGTTGTACGCGATGCCGCCGCCCGTGCCGCCCAGCGTGAACGAGGGACGGATGATGGCCGGGAAGCCGATGTCCTCCGCCAGCGCCATCGCGTCCGTCAGCGTCGTCGCGTAGCCGCTGCGGGGCAGCGCCACGCCAATCTTCTGCATGGCCGCCTTGAAGAGCTGCCGGTCCTCCGCCTTGTTGATGGCGTCCAGCGACGCGCCGATGAGGCGCACCCCGTACTTCTCCAGGATGCCCTTCTCGGCCAGGGCCTTGGCCAGGTTGAGCGCCGTCTGCCCGCCCATGGTCGGCAGGAGGGAGTCCGGGCGCTCGGCGGCGAGGATCTTCTCCGCCGCCTCCACGGTGATGGGTTCAATGTAGGTGCGGTGCGCGAACTCTGGGTCCGTCATCACCGTGGCGGGGTTGCTGTTGAGCAGCACCACCTCCACGCCCTCGTCCCGAAGCGCCTTGATCGCCTGGGTGCCTGAGTAGTCGAACTCGACGGCCTGCCCGATGACAATCGGGCCCGAGCCAATCACAAGAACCTTCCGGATATCGGTACGCTTGGGCATCGGGCGCCCCCCATACCAACGTCCGCCTCCACATGCACGCGGTGCGTTGTGCCGTGCGAAGGTCCTGTTCGACGCCCGCCCGCTCGCAAGTCCGGGATGCGCGGGCCTCTGCTACGCTGCCGCGCTCTTTCGGAGGTCCCATGCGTCGCTGGTCCCTGGCCCTGCTCCTACTCTCCGCGCCCGCCCTCGCCCAGGACACCGCTCCCGCCGCGCC
>NZ_RAWA01000190.1 GCF_003611675.1 Corallococcus sp. CA053C | reverse complement strand
GGCGTCTCGGCCGGGGGCCCGGCGGCCGGCGGGGCACCGCTGGCGCCGCCGGTACCGGTGCCGGGCTTGAAGGCCTCCTCCACGGTGGTCTCCACGCGGCGCACGGCGGTTTCAATCTTCTCCGCGGCGGTCTTGGTGGTGGCGGCGGCCCAGGTGCGCAGCTGCTCCAGGCCTTCCTTGACCTTGGCCTGCTTGTCCGGGTCCTTCACCTCCTTGAGGAGGCGTTCGGCCTCACCGCGGAGGTCGTCCGTGGTGCGCTTGAGGTCCTCGCCGGTGCGCTTGAGGAAGTCCATCAACTGCCTGTCCCACTTCTCGGCCATGAACTGTCTCCTCCGTCTGCCTGAACCCATCCAACTGCACGGCTGACAGGAGCGCAAAGCCTTCCGCCCTGTCCAGACAGGACGGCGGGATGCGCCATCCATTGCCATGTGGCAGTGCGTCAGGCGTCCTGTCCGGGAGCAACCGGAGGACCGCGCGACAGTCGAATGGCCGACACGGTAGGATGCGGGCCCTCTGCCGGGAAGACCGCTGAAGCGCGGGCCCGGTGCTGGAGCATCCCATCATGTCGCGGTCCTTCCGGGCGGTCTGGTCACTGGCCCTGCTCACCTCCGTCGTGTCGCTGACCGCGTGTCCCTCCGACGATGAAGGGGACGGCCCGCAGCTGCCCGCGGTCGCGCTGCACGCGGCGACGGCGGGGGCCCCCTACGAGCAGGTGCTGACGGCGACCGGGGGCACGCCGCCCCTGAACTATTCGGTGGGCGCGCTGCCGCCGGGGTTCTCCTTCTACGGGGACACCGGGCGGCTGGTGGGGCCCGCGACGGAAGCGGGCGAGTGGACGCTGAAGGTGGGCGTGCGCGACGCGAAGGGCGCTGAACAGACGCGGAGCTACTCGCTGCGCGCGTGGCCCGCGCCGGTCATCACCAGCGCGTCGCCGTTGCCGGCCGCGACGGCGGGCAGCCCCTTCACCTTCACCTTCAGCGCCACCGGGGGAGCGCCGCCCTTGACCTGGTCGCAGGTGAACGGGGCACTGCCGCCGGGCCTGGAGCTGCCCGCGAACGGGGTGCTGTCCGGCACGCCGCGGGACCCCGCGCTGTATGAGTTCACGGTGCGGGTGGAGGACGCCAACGGGGTCCGCGTGGAGGCCGTGATGCGGCTGCCCCTGCGCACGCCGACCGGAGAGCTGCCCGACGGCGGCCCGGTGACGGACGGCGGGACGAAGCCGGACGGCGGGACGACGGCGGACGGCGGGACGACGGCGGTGATGCCCCTGAAGGTGGGCAACTGGAACATCGAGTGGTTCGGGGACACGACGCCCGGCAATGGCCCGGACGACGAGCCGCTGCAGCTGGCCAACGTGACGGCCGTGCTCGCGGACGCGGGCCCGGACGTGATGGCGGTGGCGGAGATCGTCAGCGTGGATCAGTTCAACGCGCTGAAGACGGGGCTGCCCGGCTACGACGCCATCCTGTCCAACGACTCCTCGCGGGTGGGTGGCGCGACCTACTACTACAGCGGGACGGACCAGAAGCTGGGCCTGTTGTTCAAGACGGACGTGGTGCAGGTGCTGGCGGCGAACGTGGTCCTGTCGTCCTGCGCCAGCGACTTCGCCGGGCGACCGCCGCTGCGCGTGGACCTGCGGGTGACGCGGAACTCCGCCTCGGTGGACCTGACCGTGATGGTGCTGCACATGAAGGCCTTCGCGGACGCGGACGCGTACAGCCGGCGTCAGGGCGCCGCCGCGTGCCTCAAGGAGTACCTGGACACGAACCTGCCCACGCAGAACGTGCTGGTGATGGGGGACTGGAACGACGACGTGGACAGCTCCATCTACACGCAGAGCCCACCGACCCCGACCCCCTCGCCGTTCCAGAACCTGGTGAGCGACCCGGCGCACTACAAGTTCCTCACCCAGCCGCTGTCGGAGGCCGGGGTGCGCTCCACGGTGAGCAACACCCAGTTCATCGACCACGAGTTGGTGACGAACGAACTGGTGCCGTACCACGTGGCGGCGTCCACGGAGGTGCTCCGGCCGCTCATCACCAACTACAAGAGCACCACGTCCGACCACTACCCCATCTTCAGCCGCTTCGACTTCGGCACGCAGGCACAGGCGCGCAGCGTGAAGGTGACCGCGCCCAACGGCGGCGAGACGCTGCAGGCGGGCAACACGTTCGCCATCACCTGGACGGTGAGCAACGTGTCGACGGTGAACGTGCAGTACTCGCTGGACGGGACGGTGTGGCGCGACGTGGCGACGAACGTGGCGGCGGGGGGTGGGCGCTACACGTGGACGGTGCCGAACGAGGCCTCCACCACGGCGCGGGTGCGGGTGGCGGACGCGACGCGCGCCGACGTGGCGGACCTGAGTGACGGGCCGTTCACGCTGACGCGGCCCACGGCGCAGGTGTTCATCAACGAGTACCTGGCGCAGCCGAACAACGGCCCGGCCGGGACGCCGGACTACGACCAGCAGTTCGTGGAGCTCTACAACACGGGGCCGGGGTCGGTGGACCTGAGCGGCTGGAAGATCCACGACGCGAAGTCGTACGCGGGCACGGACCCGGCGCGGCACACGTTCGCGGCGGGGACGGTGTTGCCGGCGGGCAAGGGGTACGTGGTGTATTCGGGGGCCTCGGCGCTGCCGCAGGACACGACGTACGCCACGGCCTCCAACGGCGGCGCGGGCCTGCGGTTCGACCGCGGCGTCAATCAGAGCGGCGCGGGCGACACGGTGTACCTGGTGCGGCCGGACGGCACGGTGCAGGACAGCCACTCGTACGCGAGCCCGGTCATGAATGTGATTCAGGGCTATTCGTTCAACCGTTCACCGGACACGAGCGCCACGGGGAGTTGGGGCCTCTGCTCGGACCTGTTCAACTACACCGCGACCCCGGGCCGGCGGGCGAACGGCAGCGCGTTCTGACAGGGACGTGGCGGTACGACTTCCCTCCGGAGAGCTGCTGGGGGGAAGCATGACGGTTCGCACCCGGGCTGCGGTCTGGCAGCGCTTCACGGCCCCTGGAAGAGGCGCTTCCATGACCAGACTCTTCGACCAGGTGGAAGTGCTCGGGCGGATCTGGCTCGACGATGCCCCCCCGACTCCCGGAAGCGAGGAAGCGCTGCGCGTCGCCGCGACGGCCCTCCGCTTCATCCAGACGTCCGGGCTGACCTACGAGTTCGAGGACTATGTCCAGAGCCTCGACGCCCACGCACCGCCCCTGGTCATTGGCCGGTTCGCCACTCGGGAGGAAGCAGCGGCTGGGATGAAGGCCCGGAGGCGGCCCCCCGAGGTGGCCTTCGTGCTGATCGCGGACGCCTACTACTCCGCGATGCACAGCCCTTCGACGGGTAGGACGTATCTGGTCCCGCAGCCCCTCATCCTGGAGTACTACCTCGCGGAGATGGCGAACGAGGGGCCTCCACCTTCGGGCCTGTCCTTCGCCTCGAAGGCGGAGGCGGAGGTCTGGCTGCACCAGCAGCCCACGCCACCCCTCCAGGTGATCATCGACATCGCGGGGGCCCCGTACCTGGCCGCGTACCACCACCGCATCGACTACCGCGTCCTCTATCCCCTGCCCCCACCCACGCCTCCCTCATCCGAGGACCCTGAAACACCTCGAACAGGGAATGCCGAATGAATGCTGAAGCTGTTGGGAGATGCTTCATGGCCGTGGCGCTGTGCGTGCTGCTGTCGGCCTGTGGGGCAACCCGGGCGACGGTGGCCCCTGCCCCGGAGGAGCTTCCCCGGAGGGTGCTGCTCCTGCGGGAGTCACCGGACGGGAGCTTCACGGCGGAGTGGCGGCCCGCGGGGGAGTTCGACCTCGCCAGGTATGTGAGGGCGGAGGAGGGGCCGCGCATCGTGCGGACCGCGCGCTCCGTGCGCGACTGCGACGCGGAGAACCTGGAGTGCGTCCGGGAGTGCATGAGCCGCCCGCTGGGTGGCGACTTCGGGCATGTCAGCATCCCGCGCGGAAAAGGTGGGAAGAACGACCACTGCGTCAAACAGTGCGAGCCGGCCTACCGCGACTGTCTCGACCTGGAGAAGCTTCGTCCCCAGGAGTTGTCCTCCGCGGAGGAGGTCTCGGACTGGGCGAGTCGTCACCGGACATCCCTGCTGGTGGGAAGCGTGGTCGTCATCGCGGGTGTCGTTTTCGTCGTCGTGTCCGCAGGGGCGGGATTGGTCGTATTGGCGCCGACGCTGTTCTTGACGCTGTATCCGGGGGAGCCCGTATGTCCCCTGGCGGAAGCCCTCCCATGACAAAGCTCTTCGACCAGATGGAAGTGCTCGGGCGGATCTGGCTTGAGGATGCTCCCACCACCCCCGGAAGCGAGGAGGCGCTCCGCATTGCCTCGGATGCCCTCCGGTTCATCCATTCGACCGGGCAGGGCTTCGACTTCGAGGACTACGTCCAAAGCATTGATGCCAATGCGCCCCCCCTTGCCATTGCCCGGTTCGACACACGGGCGGAGGCGGAGGCGTGGTTGAAGGCCCAGAAACGACCGCCCAACTCCGCCTGCATCCTCATCGGGGACCAATACTTCACCGTGCTCCACAGTCGCGCCCGAGGATGGAGCCATCTGGGTCCCCTGGACAGCCTGGAGTACTACCTCGCGGAGATGGCGAACGAGGGGCCTCCACCTTCGGGCCTGTCCTTCGCCTCGAAGGCGGAGGCGGAGGTCTGGCTGCACCAGCAGCCCACGCCACCCCTCCAGGTGATCATCGACATCGCGGGGGCCCCGTACCTGGCCGCGTATCACCACCGCATCGACTACCGCGTCCTCTATCCCCTGCCCCCACCCACGCCTCCCTCTCAGGAGACGTGAGGGCACGGCACGCGGGCTACAGCCGGAACTGCACGCGCACGCCCGGCTGGATCCACAGGTGGAGCGCCTTCTGCTCGCTCGGAATGTCGTTGGTGACCTCCGCGCCCGCGAACACCGAGGCCTTCATCTCCGAGTACTGCCCCAGCGACGCCGAGACGTAGGGGCCCACCGCGATGGAGCGGGTGAGCTGGAAGTCCACGCCGAAGTGCGCGTGCCCCAGGTCCCAGCCGCGCAGGGTCAGCTTCACGAGCTCCCCGTCCTCACCCACCTCCACCGAGCCGGACTCGTAGCCCACGCCCACGCCCACCCAGGGGGCCACGAACGCGTCCGGCGCGAAGTGGTAGTCCAGGTCCACGCCGAACCGCAGCACGTGGCTGCTGCAGTCGATCTCCTCGTTGCACCGGTCGGGACCCGTCGCGACGCCGTACTGGAAGTAGGCGCCCAGGGAGAGCTGTCGCCCGAAGAAGTAGGAGAGGTCGACCTGCGGCGCCACCGTCTTGCCGAACGTGTCCGACAGCGCGGTGTCCTCCACCGCGTCCCCCACGGGGATGCCGTACGCCGCGCGCACGCCCAGCGCCAGCCCGGAGCCCGACGACGCATCGTCGGCCGCCGCCGGCAACGCCAACAAGGAGAGGGACATCACCAGCGAGGGAATGAAGGATCGAGCAGTCATGTCGTTCACCGGGAGCAGCAGGCTGTCCTCAAGACAGCGTTTGGATGCGTCGCCGCCGCGCTCTGCAAGGGCACGGCCATGGCGCGCGGCCCCTCCGACGCGGAGCCGGAGCCCCTCGCGAAGCATGACAGCCATGTCAGGACGTGAACGAACGCGGGTTCCGTCCCGCGCCCCGCGGGCGTCCGCGAAGGCTGACAGGTGTGTCAGTTCCTCGGAGGGCGGCCCCGGGAATTCACGGGCGCGGGCGGGGCCTCCCCGGGGTGGCCTGCTTCGTGCGAGGGTCCCGGCGAATTCCCGGCCCTGGGGCTTGGGGGAGGTCTTCACATGCGACATGGATGGCTGTGGCTGGGGCTGCTGGGGCTCGCGGCGTGTGGCGGGGAGGAACAGAGCCGGGTGGTGCAGCTCGCGGAGGTGGCAGGCTCCGGGGTCACCGGGACGCTCTTCGTGGACGAGAGCCCGGGCAGCCCGGGGCAGGAGGAGACGCGCTTCACGTTCACCACGAACGACACCCACCCGGATCTGGGGCGGGTCCTGTTGGGCTTCCTCCAGGAAGGCCGGTGCGAGTCGCTCGGCGACGTCGACGCGAGCGACCCCCACGCGAAGCCATTCACGGCCTACCAGGGCACGCACGCCTTCGCGATCCACCCGCGGGTGACGGACTTCAACGACGCCAGCGGCGCGGTCCTGGCGTGTGGCGACCTCTGAGGCACGCGCTCCCATGGACTCCCTGAACGAACACTCCGACGTCGTCCGCTGGCTGCGCACCGAGTGCGTGTCCCGGGGCCTCGCGCGCATCGAGCTGTCCGCCTCGTTGAAGCACCAGGGCGAGGTCTACGACGACACGCTGATCTTCACGGCCCCGAACGGCGCGCTGACGTTCGGCGCCCTGCCGGCGGCGCAGCGCGAGCAGGTCCAGGCCCTCTTGCGCCAGCACCATGCGGCCGACATCGCGCGGGGCAACATCGCGTTGTCCGTCGTCTGCGAAGCGAACGCGGCTCCGCGCATCCTGCTGTCGGACGACCTGCGGCGGCAGCGGGACGAGCGCGAGCAGGCGCGCGCCGAGGCCCACTTCGATGCCCGACCCTACGGGCGCGCGTTGGCGCAGCGGGTGGCGGAGATCCTCGATGCCGGGGGTGAATTGTCCGTCGCCATCGACCCGCGGGACGGCGTGTTCCGGGCGCTGTGGAAGCCCGGGGACGGGACGTACGCGCATGGGCTCCGGTACGCCCAGGGGGACTCGCAGCCGACGGCGACCTTCGCGTCGCGAGAGGAGTTCATCCGCTGGCTGGCACAGCGCAGCGATGAGGTCTTCGCCAAGGAGGACCACCCGGACGACCCGCGCATGTGGGGACTCGGGACGTTCAACCGCGCGTTCTTCGCCCGGAAGACGGGCCGTCGGTCGTAGCGGCGAGGACATTCCAATGAAAGTCTTGTGGCCCCTCCTCCTGCTTCAGATGGCGTGCGCAGGCACCCCCTCTCCGAACACGACCGTTTCGGGCGCCCCGATTGCGCGAGGCCCCTGGGCCGAGGTCCCAGCGATGGAACTTCCAACCGGCGATGCCTCCATCCCCATCGGACTCCTTCGAGATGTCGCGGACGCACTTCTCAAGCGACCCGGCGCCAAGGTGTGTGACCCGATAAGGCGGCGCCCCATCAAGGGACTCTCCACCGAGTACTGCGCCACGGTGTATGTCGCTGGTCATCAAGACTCCATGTCATGGCGGGTGACGGAGCCCATCCAAGGCGATCATGAGTCCTGCAACCCCTTCTTCGCCGTGACGGACGCGGACCATCCTTCATCCCAGGTCTGGGTCGTGGGGTACATCCACAACCATCCTTGCGCGGCGGCTCCTTCTTCGGAGGACTTGTCCTTGTGGCCCACGGATGCCTTCGACCCGACCGTCGCGATGACGGAGCTCCGAATGATCCCAGGCAATCCCGCCCCCGCCCTGTTCAAGGGAGAGGGCATCCAGATGTCCTCGGCATTGGTAGCGGAACGGCAGGACGGGACGCGCTTCTTCCTCCGCTATTTTCCAACGGGAGAAGTCCAGCAATGGAGCCAGTCCGCCTCGCGCTGGGTCACGCTCGGAACATGTGCACCGCGCAGGGCAAGTCCCCCCTTCAACAGCGCCCCCCAATGCCGCCCGGGGGCCCTGCGGCTCCTGAACGAGTGACCACCGCCATGCGCAAGGCCTTCATGCTTTCAGCACTCACCGCGCTGGTCTGTGGCTGCGCGCAGCCCCGGTCCGCGTGGAAGGGCGAGGTGCAATGGCCCGATGAACGGTCTTCCACCACCATCCTGCCCTTCACCGAAGCGTGCGCTGCCCAGGCCGCCGTGGGTGCGCTGCGAGAGGTCATCAGGTCCAATCCGCATCCCTATCTCTTCCATGGCTGCACAAGTCCCGAGCAGGGGCTCGATGTTGCTGTCTTCACGGGCCCGACCTCCGGCCTGTACTACGTCGCCGTGGAACAGCGGTTCAGTCGGTGTGGCGGACCCAATGCGCGTGTCCTCGACTGGTGGCAGGTCTATGCCGTGACGCCGCAAGGCGAAGTGGTGGCCAAGGCTCCCCGCACTCTCGATGCGCCCATGGATCAACCCCCTGTGCTTGAAGAGGCGCCTCCTCCGCCCACCGGCGGGGAGACCGCGCCCTCAGCTCCTGCGGACACCGCGACTCCTCCCAGCCCGCAACCCGCCCCGATCCCTGAAGAGACGAACCCAGGGTAGGCCTTTTCCTCAAGAATCCTTGAGGTAGTCTGAGATTCTTTCGTGCCCCCGTGAGTTTCCGGCCCGCTCGGGTCAGGACATCCCTCTTCGTGTCACCCCTATCTGTTAGGTTTGAAGGATGGAGGTGACCCGTGATGTCGCTGTCCTCTTCGGTCATTCCCGTGGTGGTGCTGGTGGCCGTGGTGGGTTCGGTGGCGGTGGCACAGCCTCGGACCGCACCGGTGCGGGAGCGCAAGGCCCGGCAGTTCACGCTGCGTGCGGAGGAGCCCCCGGTGCTGCTTCCGCTGCGCGTCGCCGCCCAGGAGGTGACCACCGTCACGTTCGATGCGCCCATCGTTCCGGACTCCGTGGACCGGGCCGCGCTCGCGCCGTTCTTCTCGCGCGTGGGCGTCTATGCGGACGCGCTCGTGCTCAAGGCCTCCGTGGACCTGCCCTCTGGCACTCGGCCCGTGATCACCGTGCGCTTCGCGGGGCCGGGCGCTCCTTCGCAGGTGGGGTTCGTGCTCACGACCGTGGACGGGGAAGTGGACTCGCAGGTGGAGGTCTTCCGGTTGGGGCGCAGCGCGCAGGACCTGGGAAGAGAGCTCGCGGACCTGCGGGCCCGGTGCGCGGTCACCGAGGCCGGACTCGCGACGCTGCGGGCGCAGTGCGCGTTCAGTGGATTGGGGGGCGCGGTACTGACGGGGGCTGTCACCAGCAAGGGCGTGACCGTGACCTACCTCTCGGAGGCACCCACCCGCATCGGCATGGACGCGGAGGGACCGCACACGCTCTATCGCGCCGGTTCCACTCGCGCGCTGGCGACCCTGCTGAGCAATCCCACGGACGGCGCTCCCTGGGTCCCAGGCTTCGCCCGCGTGACGCCACGCCTCTCCGAGGGCCGTGTGCTGCCGGCCCACGAATCCCCTCTGATCATGCGTGAGAAACACCTGGAGCCCGGCGCTCGTGCTGTCGTGGTGGTGGAGTGGCAGGTCCCTCCTGAGGCGACTCCTGGAACGCGCTTCACCCTGGAGTTGTGGGACCGGAACGGTGAACGCGGTGTCCGGTGGGAACAGGTGGCGCCATGAGCGGCGGTGACAGGCTTTGGGAGTGGAGGGCTCATGCGCGGTGAGCTTTCGTCCGGAGGGGCAGCACTGCGAAAGCCGGACGCACCCTTCCCCGTCGTGGTGTCCGTGGAGGCACTTCCCCCAGGCACCCGGTTGGCCCGTTGGGAAGTCCTGCAACGACTGGCGGCAGGCGGCTATGGCACCGTCTACGCCGTGCGCAGGGCAGGCAGACCGCGTGCCCAGCGATATGCCCTGAAGCTGGCCCGCCACCCTGACAGCCCGTGGTTCGCGCGCGAGGCGGAGATCCTCTCCCAATTGCGGCACCCCGGCGTGCCCCGGTTGATGGCTACCGGAACGTGGCGGCCGGGTGCCCTGGGCTACCCGTTCCTGGTGATGGAGCACGTGGAGGGTGAGTCACTCTACGCGTGGTCACTTGCTCGCAACCCCAGCGCACGTGACGTGGGCGGGCTGCTCGCGCAGTCCTCGGAGGTCCTCGCCTTCGCGCACCAGCGCGGCGTCCTGCACCGCGACTTCAAGGGCGACAACATCCGGATCCAACCCGAGGGGCGACTCATGCTCCTGGACTGGGGCGCGGGCTGGCATCCGGAGGCCGCACCGCTCACCGCGACCGACCAGCTTCCTCCTGGCACGGCGCACTACTACAGCCCCCAGCTCCACCTCCTTCGCGCGTCGGTGTCCTCAATCCAAGCCGCGGAGCGCCCCCTCTACTCGGTGGCGGATGAGCTGTATGCCGTGGGCGTCAGCTTCTACCGACTGCTGACGGAGGCCTATCCGGTCGCCGCGTCGAGGGCGGACGCAGCACGGCTCGAGGAGGGGCACGCGTTCCCTTCCCTCCTGTCGCTCAATCCGCGTGTACCGGAGGCACTGGCCTCGCTGATCACCCGGTTGCTCGCCTTCTCGCCCGAAGCGCGGCCCCCGAGTGCTTCCGTGCTGGCCTCCGAGGCCCGACAAGCCCTGGCGACCGCGGACGCGGCCTGGGACGTGCCGCTGTTCGACTGGGCCCATCCTCGCTCTCCACAGTCACGCACCACCGAGGAGGAGGCGGGCGCGGCGGGCCCGGTGGCGCCCGGACAGGAAGTGGCGCTCCAACATGCGCGCCTTCAACGCGTGGACCGGCTCCGCGCCCTGCACGACGCGCGAGAGCTGCGCCGCCGAGCCCCGGCCCATGTGGCCCGCATGGAAGCGCGGGCCATCCTCGCCGCAGGCCCGGTGCGTCGCCGACAGGCGCTCCGTGCGACCTGGCGCCGGGGGACAGGTGGCATCCTCTTCGTCATGGCCATGGGCTTGCTGACCTGGATCCTGAAGCCCCATGCAGGGGCATCCACGGTCGACGCCGCGCGCCCTGTGTCACCACCGATGGCGCAGCCGGCGGCGCCCGACCAAGCTGCCGCGCCCGGGGCGGCCCCTCCTTCCCATGCGCCGCGCCCGCTGGAGGAGAAAGCCATGACCGTTCCCTTGAAGCAGGACCGCGCCTCGCACGCACGCTCACTCGCGAGGGGCTGCACGTTGGCCGTCGGCGCTGCGTCCACGCTCGTCGCCTGCGCGGGCACACCCCTGCGCCCTGAACCGCAGCGCTGCCCACAGGCAGCCCTGGAGGCGATGAAGGAGCTGGACCTGCAGAGGGATAACAGGGCCGCCATGACGCTCGACATTCGCTACACGTGGCGGAACGATGCACAGACAGTCACCGTCGGAGATGGCGACATCGTCAGCGTCCAGAAGGAGAGCATGGGTCGCCTCCCGCAAGGCACCCTGCTCTACGGCCGGCTGTGGACGGGTGGCGAGCGGGTCATGGGCCGCTACACGCGCGCGGAGACACCCGACGGCCGCACCTATCCTGTCTGCCTCGTGCTCGGGAATCCCGAAGAAGGCTGGTGGAAGGAGGCGGGCTCCAAGCCCGGCGCCGCCATCGTGCCTCGGAGCGTGGGCTACACCGTCGTGGACGCCTTCCCCTGACGCTGACGGTGGGAACCGGCGACGGCATGCGTGAGACGCTCCCCTCGTAGTAATGGGGGCACATGCCCAAGGACCAGGATGCGGAGAAGGAGCAGCCCCGCCGCGTCGTGCTCTACCATCCCAAGCCGCTCGAAGGCTGGCGCTACGCCGTCTACACGGAGCCGCTCACGATCCTCGATGGGCGGCTGCTCGAGTGCCCGCCTTCTGCCCCGTTCGAGGAAGCGCGGACCTTCATGCTCCAGCACCTGACCCGGCTCTACGGGGGGCACTCCACGCTGCGCTGGGAAGAGGACAAACCCGGCGGGTGGACGGGCCACGTGGTCGACCCCGCCGCGCCCTGACACCCGATACACCGGGCTTGAATCCTCCCGGCCCGTCGCAGGGACGGAGCATCCACGTGCTGCCAGGAAACGAGCAGTCGGTGTTGGACCTCTTCAGCCGGCGCGTCATCGGCTGGGCCATGGACCACTGCATCGACCGGCACCTGGTGCTCTCGGCTCTCGATATGGCGTTGACGGGCTCGGCCACGTCAGCCCCGTCGAGTTCGAGAAGGCTGCCTCACAGGTGCCGCTGGCACCAGGGGAACCCTGGCCAAGAGGAGGACTAGTATCTGTTCATGTCTCCGCAGCCCCCCTCTGCCTCCCTCTCCTCGCGTCTTCCGGGCCTGGACACCCTTCGAGTCTTCGCGATTCTCGGAGTCGTGGGCCGGCACTATCCACACACCGGAGCTCCAGCCTGGTTCGCGGAAACCACCAGGTTCGGATGGACGGGCGTGGACCTGTTCTTCGTCCTCAGTGGCTTCCTCATCGGCCGCCAATTGCTAGAGCCCATTGCCGCTGGCGAGCGGCCGCAACTCCTCTCGTTCTACCTGCGCCGCCTCTTCAGGATTCTGCCGAGTTACTGGGCCGTGCTGGCGCTGTATGCCCTGGTCCCCACGGTGCGGGGAGCGGAGAGCATGGGGCCCCTGTGGAAGTTTCTCACCTTCACGCAGAACATCGGCTTCGAGGGTGGGCCCTTCGGACACGCCTGGTCGTTGTGCGTCGAAGAGCAGTTCTATCTCGTACTCCCGCTGCTGATCCTCGCCCTTGCGCCTCGAGTAGGAGTGCGCGGAGTCGGCATCCTCTCACTGGGGCTGATCGCCGCGGGCGTCCTGCTTCGGAGCTTCGCCTGGGAGTCCCACCTGGCTTCGGTCCCGGAGGGAGTGCCCCTCAACCCCATCTATTGGAAGTGGGTCTACTGGCCGACCTGGAATCGTATGGATGGGCTCCTGGCCGGAGTGCTCCTGGCCCTGGTTCACGTTTTCCGGCCTGTCGTCTGGGAGCGTTGGCGGCGTGCGCCTCTGTGCTCGGGCCTGCTCGCGCTTGTGAGTCTCTCCCTCGCCTGGCCCCTGTGCGCCGCGAACAAGACGCTGCTGGGCTGTGCCGTCCTCTTTCCGGTCCTTGCGGTCGGCTTCGCGGCGCTGGTGGTCTTCGCCGCCTCGGACGAGGGAGCACGAACGCTCGGGCGCATGCCCGGCGCAAGGTGGCTCGCGTCCATGACCTACTGCATGTACCTGACACATACCTTCACCAAGAACCTCGCCCTCGATGCGATGGAAAAACTCGGGTGGGGGCCTTTCCATCCAGCGACGGTGCTCGCCTACGTAGGGTGTCTCCTGGCAGCCTCCACGTTGCTGCATGTCGCTGTCGAGCGCCCCTTCCTTCGGCTTCGCGAGTACTGGATGCGGTCCAGCAGAGCCCACCCGTTTCCTCGGAACGACGCCGAGCGCACACCGGGCCGCCCGCCCCATGCCTCTCTTCCTTGATTCCTCGCTCGCAGTGGCCGCCAACCGCCACGTCACCTGCACGAACTTCAGAGTCACTTGAAGAGCCTGTTGAGCGAGAAAGGAGCCGAACAAATACGTGAGGAAGGGGCTATCCCGACGGGCCACGTGGTCGACCCCGCCGCGCCCTGACACCCGACGCACCGGATTTGAATCCAAACGGCCGCCCCGACACGTCCTCCGCTCAAGAAAACGCGCCTTGTGCGTTGGGTCACGACCCGATTCCCAAGGTCATTTCGTATTTCTTTTCCAGAGGGGCCCGGTCAGGCCCGTCGCAGGGACGGAGCATCCACGTGCTGCCAGGAAACGAGCGGTCGGTGTTGGAGGCCTTCCGCCGGGGGGACACCCCCGTGCTCACCCAGGTCTACCGCACCTACTCGCCGGAGGTGCTGCGCTACCTGTCGCGCCGCTTCTCCGTGCACTCGGAAGGGGGGGCGCGGTCGGTGGCGCTCACGCCCCTGGACCTGGACGCGGCCCACCAGGAGACGTTCGTGCGGGCCTTCCGCCCCCACATGCGCCAGGCCTACGACGGGGTGCGCCCCTACCTGGGCTTCCTGCTCACGGTGGCGCGCTCCACCGCCATCGACCTGATGCGCGCCTCCGGCCGGGTGGCCCGCGAGGCCGTCCCGCTGGAGGACGCGCCGGAGCTGGTGCACGCGCCCGACGACAGCCGCACCCCCGAGGAAGAGGCGCTCAGCTCCGAGATCCGCGCCCTGGTGCGCCGCTTCCTGGACGCACTGCCCGAGGAAGGCCGCGACCTGGCCCAACTGCGCTTCATGGACGGCCTTTCCCAGGAAGCCGCCGCTGACCAGCTGAAGCTCACCCGCGGCGAGGTGCGGGTGCGCGAGCGCCGCCTGCGCTTGCAGTTCACCGAACACCTGAAGGACTCGGGCTGGTTGGACAGTGACGCCGCACCGGGACGCCTGGAGCTGGGCCTCATGCTGGCCACCCTGTCCCTGTGCGCCATCCCATTCGGGAGCCTCCCATGAAGTGGTACGAACGCCATGTGGACGCGGGACTGACGCGCTGGTCCCTGGGCGAGCTGTCCGCCCCTGAATCCTCGCGACTCCTGCGCCACGCCCACGCCTGCTCCCGCTGTGGCTCCCGCTACAACAAGTGGGCCCGCGCCCACCGCGTCTTCGAGTCCGGCCAGACGGACACCCCCACCACCATGGAGCTGGAGACGCTCACCGTCGCGGGCCTGGAGGCCGCCCTCGGCGCGGCGGCCCCTCCGGACGCGGCGCACTCGCGGTGGCCCACGCTCGCGGTGCTGGGCGCCACGCTCGCGGCCCTCTTCGCCGTGGTGGTGGTGCCCACCGTCCGCCCCACCCCCACGGAGCCCGAGTGGAGCCCGAGGGGGGTCGTGCATGATCCCGCCCCGCCCGCCGTGCCGCTCGCGCAGCCCGTGCTGCGCATCTTCTGCGCGGCCCCCGGCCAGTCGCTGCGCGAGGTGCGCACGGGGACGGCCTGCGCGCCGGGCGCCACGCTGGCGTTCGCGGCGGGTGCCCGTCCTCCCTACACCCACGTGGCGGTGCGGGTGCGCGCCGGTGGGCGCGAAGAGGTCAACGGGCCGTTCGCGCTGAGCGGCAGTGCGGGCGAGGAAGGCCCCCTGGAGCTGACGGTCGCCCTGCCCGCGACCTCCGATATGGCCGAGGTCACCGCCGCGTTCTCCGAGCACCCGGACGCCACCCTGGCGGCCCTGCGTGGGGGGACGACGGAGGGGGTGGTGGTGCTCAGGCAGGAGGTCCGGGTAGAGGAAGGACCATGAACAAGTGGGAGATGCTGCTCGGAGCGGCCCTGTTGCTGGCGGCTCCGGAGGCATTGGCGGACACGGTGCGCCGGGCGCTCGTCATCGCGCACAACGGCAGTGATGATCCCGCGCTCGCGCCCCTGCGCTACGCGGACGACGACGGCGTGCTGTGGGCGGAGACGCTCAAGCGCCTGGGCGTGGACACCACGCTGCTGGTGGACCCGGACGAGCCCACGCGCGACGCGGGCAGCCTCGTGCTGAAGGGCGCGCACGCCCCCACGCGCGAGGCGGTGGCGCAGGCCGTGAAGCGGCTCCAGGCGGCGTCGCTCGCGGACCACGCGGCGGGGCGCCAGGTGGACGTGCTCATCATCTACGTGGGCCACGGCAACACGGACGACGCGGGCCGCGCCTACTTCACGCTCGCGGATGCGCGCCTGGACCGGACCAGCCTCTACTCGGAGGTCGTGGATCCGCTGGGCGCGGACTACGTGCACGTCATCGCGGACGCGTGCCGCGCGTCGGGCGTGGTGGGCCGTCGCGGGGGGACGCCGGACGCGGCGCTGCTGGCGGAGCTGCGCGGGGTGCTCGCGCGCGAGCAGCTGGCGTCGCGGCCCAACGTGGGCGCCCTCTTCGCGGAGAGCGACGACGGGGAGACGCACGAGTGGTCTCGCATCCGCGCGGGCGTCTTCAGCCATGTGGCGCGCTCCGGCCTGCTGGGCGGCGCGGACATCAACGGCGACGGACAGGTGGAGTACAGCGAGCTGGCCGCCTTCGTGGCCGCGTCGCTGCACGGCGTGAAGGGCATGCCCGCGCGGCTGTCGGTGAACGCCTTCGCGCCCACGGCGGCGCCCCGGCGTCCGCTGGTGGGCCCGGCGCCGGAAGGCCCCAGCGTCACCTTCCCCGCGGGCTTCGAGTACGCGCGCCTGTCCGTGGAGGACGCGGACGGCCAGCGGCTGGTGGACGTGCGGCGCTCGCTGCAGCAGTGGACGCAGATATTGCTGCCGCCTCGTGACGTGTACTGGGTGCGCGCGCCGGACGCGGAGGCGCGCGTCACGCTGGCGCAGCTGTCCTCGGGGCCACCGGAGTTCCACCCCCGGGAGTTGCAGGAGCGCGGCCCCGCCGAGGAGGCGCTCCGGCAGGGCCTGTTCGCCGTGCCGTTGGATCGCTCGTTCTACGACGAGTACGTCGTCGCCGCGGGCCTGGTGCCCGTGGACTTCACGGTCTTCCAGCCGTCCGCCATCGGCGGCCTGATGCCGCGCCTGAGCGCCCCGCCGTCCGCGACGGGCTCCGCCTGGGAGCTGGGGCTGGGCGCGGGGCGTTCGCCGTTGGGCCTGGCGAGCTTCGCCACTGGCCCCAGCCTGTCGTGGCGCACCCCGTCCGCCTCCGTGCACCTGCTGTACTACGGCGCGCGCGGAGCCTACGGCGTGACGCCGCTCGCGTCGCGGGACGGCATCCGCCTGCACCGCTTCACGCTGGAGGGGCTGGTGGGCCTGCAGAACCCGGCGCGCACGCCACTGTTCGCGGAGGTGGGGGTGGGCTGGGGAGTGCTGGGCCTGACGGCGCCCGGCGTCCGGCAGGCGGATCCGCTGTTGCTCACCAGCCACGTGGCCGCGGGCGTCACGGGGCGGCTCGCGGGCATGAAGCTGCGGCTGTCCGCCCAGGTAGGCCTGGACCGCGTCACCGCGAATGGCCGGACCGGAATGGATCCGCAGTACGGATTGGAAATCTCCCTGCGGCGCTAGCGGACACGGGCCGTAGGGCCCGGCCGTGTCCGTGTGCCGTGCGCTGAAGTCGCACGCCGCGCCAACCCCGAGCCCCTGACGGTCCCTTCCGTGGCCCACTCCCTTGTCATGCATGCCGTGGTGTCGGGCGCCGCCCTGTCGGCGCTGCTGCTGACAGGCTGCGACCCCATCTGCGTCAACAACCTGACCCCGGCGGACAGGGGCTTCGCCTACAAGAACGACGCGGGCGTCTGTGTCGTCGTCGTGGGGAGTCTGGACAACGACGCGGGGACCGAGGACGGTGGGCCGAAGGATGGAGGACCGGAGGACGGTGGGCCGCGAGACGGGGGACCGGAGGACGCGGGGACCGTGGAGCCCGGCTGCGTGGAGCCGGGGTGGACGACGCGGCTGCTGGACGAGGGCGCGGACAACGCGGAGATGGCCTTCCACTTCGATGCGAACGGCGTGGGGCACTACGCGTACGTGAAGGCCTCACGGCTCTACGTGGGCACCACGAAGCCGGGCGACACGCCCCGGCGCATCGACGAGGCGTTGAGCTTCCAGCCCGTGCGCATGGTGCGGGACTCCCTGGGGGCCCACCACGTCCTCTTCACGCAGAACGACTGGGTCTACTACGCGCATGACCGGACAGGCACCTGGGAGACGCACGCGCTGTTGCAAGGCCTCCCCGCGGCGCTGGCCTTCGATGCGTGGGGCGGGCTGCACGTGCTGATGCAGCAGACCGTGCCCCAGCAGGGGACCATCTACGTCCACGGGCTTCGTCCTGGCACGACGGGCTGGCGCACGACCCAGCTCACGGGGCTCGGTCCGGTGGGGGAGCTGGAGCAGCTGGTGGTGGATGCCTCCGACCACCTCCACTTCCTCTTCATCAGCAAGGGGTCCATGGAGAACAGCCCCGTGTACGCGACGAACGCGACGGGCGTCTGGACCGCGGAGCGCCTGGACTGGAAGGTGCCCACCAGCGCGGGGCGCCCTCGCTTCCAGTTCCAGGTGGATGCGCGGGGGCGCCCGCACGTGATTGGCTCCGACGCCGCGGGCACCTGGTGGTGGGTGAAGGACGGGGCCGAGTGGCAGCGGCAGTTCATGGGCCCGTACCAGAGCTACTCGCCCGCGCTGCACATGGGGGACGACGGCCCCACACATGCGCTCGTGCAGGACCGGGACAACAGGCAGTTCAGCCGCATGTCCGTGTGGGCGCTGACGCCTGGGGCGGATGCTGGGAGCGTCACGCCCTGGCTGCCGGTGGAGTCGTCGGATGGCGGGGTGGCCTTCCCCGTCGGCACCGCGCTGCACGTGGAGGACGGGGGCGTGGTCCGGGTGGGCTCCCCGTACATCGCCTATACCCCCGTGGATGGC